>NZ_JAWRHZ010000060.1:0-108820 GCF_040308045.1 Proteiniborus sp. | reverse complement strand
TATTATTTTCTGTGCTACTTCTTCTAAATCCTTACCATTTATATCTGAACTTAAGCTTTCTTCTCCAATCTTTGCTGTTTTACAACCTGCACTTTTACCTGCTTCAATATCTGTTTCCATATCGCCTATTATCCAGCTATTACTTAGATCTATATTATATTTTTCAGCTAATTCTAGAATCATACCTGGTTTTGGTTTTCTGCAATCTGATTTTCTTTTAAAATCAGGACAATATACTATTTCAGTTATTTCGCAAAAAGGCTCTAATTCAGCAACTAGTTTTTCATGTATTTTATCAAGATTTTCATGAGTTAAATGTCCTAACTCAACCCCTCCTTGATTTGTTACTACAAAAAACTGATAACCAGCGTCATAAAGAAGCTTCATTCCTTTCTTTGCAGCATCATATATTATTAAATCTTCGGGTTTATTGACATGATTTTTATTGTCATTGATAACACCATCTCTATCTAAAAAAATAGCTTTTATTTTTCTCACCTCTATTGTTTAATTATGAATTGTTTTATTATATAATAAGGGTAGTTTTAATAGGATATAATTTTTAAAAATACTACTAAGGAGAATTAAAATGAGCCAAAATTTCAAATTTGTACAGAATTCAAAATGTGAATACTTTCCTTGCCATAAAGTCAAGGATAACGAAAGCTTTAATTGCTTATTCTGTTATTGCCCACTTTATATGCTAAAGGACAAATGTGGTGGAAACTTTGTTTACAGTAGTGGAATAAAGGATTGCTCTAAATGTATTATCCCCCATAGTCCTGGAGGATATGAGTATATAATGAAAAAAATGGAGGATGTAATTCGTATAGGAAGTGAAAGAGACTAGAATTTAAGCGCTAGTCTCTTTTACAAAACTAATACACAATAGATAAAATAGAAATATTAAGCGTGGCAAGTTTGCAAATTGTAGTATTTTTCTATTTCATTCTCTCTTCTACTATCTCATCTAATATATCTGCAGCCTTAAATATTATATCAGAACAGCCCTTTACTTCATCTCTATATTTTACCTTCAATGAGGAACAATCTATGGTTCCCATTGACTTTTCAAATTTATTTAAGAACTCACTTGTTAACTCTTTTATTTCGCTTTCGTGAGCTGTGTTTTCAACAAAAAGCTTACTAAGCACCATTACTGAAGCTGTTAGAGCGCCACATGTACTTTCTATACCCATTCCACCGCCAAATCCTGCTGCTAGCTTCATAGTCTCTTTTCCTAAGCCTAGGTTATAGATTTCATTAGCCCCATATAATATTTTTTCTGCACAATTATAATTTTGTTCCTGTCCATAACCTTTTAATATTAACTTCTTTAGCATGTCTATCTCCTCCAAAAGTAAATTTGTCATATAGATATATTATCAAAAAATATTAAATGTAAGTATATAATATTTTAACAATTATTGTATTTCGGGTGTCTAAATATTTTCATTGAATTTACCATGATTAAATTGTATTATAAATATATAGTCATAAATTAATAACATGGAGGGATTAAGATGGACATGAGATGGAGTTTAAATGAACTTTATTCATCCTTTGAGTCAGAAGATTTTAAATCTGATATGGAAAAGCTCTACAAACTAATTGATGAGTTAAAGGAGTGGGCTGAGTTAAACTTTAGTTCTAAGGAAAGTGCAGTAGCAAAGGCAGAGGAATATATAAAGCGCATGTCTGAGTTTATTACTCTACATACTAAGCTTGCTTCATATGCAAGACTTACTGCTAGTGTTGACGCTAAAAATGAGCAAGCATTAAAGGTTTCTGATAGGTTAAGCATTAAATTTTCAGAATTGACTAAAGCTTTTGTCAGCTATCAAAAATGGATTGGAAGCATTGATAATATTGATGAATTATTTGCTGAATCAGATATATTAAGAAAACATGAATTTATCATTAAAGAAGCCGCAAATAATGCAAAATATTTGCTTGGTGAAAAAGAAGAAATTATAATTTCTAAAATGAGAAATACGGGCTCTACTGCTTGGTCAAATCTTCAAAATATGATTACTTCAACACTTCTAGTAGATATTGAATTAAATGGGGAGAAAAAGCAATTGCCTTTGCCTGCAGTAAGGAACCTAGCTCATGAAAAGAATCCTGAAATAAGAAAAACAGCTTATTATGCTGAGTTAGAATCATATAAAAAAATTGAAGAATCATCTGCAGCCTGCTTAAATGGAATAAAAGGCGAAGTAATAACTACATCTGAACTTAGAGGATATTCTTCTCCTTTAGAAGAAACTTTGTATAATTCAAGAATGGACAAGGAAACTCTTGATGCCATGCTTGCTGCTATGAAAGAAAGCTTACCTGCTTTTCGTAAGTACTATAGAAAGAAGGCTGAACTTCTAGGTCATTCTAATGGGCTTCCTTTTTATGATATGTTTGCTCCTATGGGAGAAGTGAACATTACATTCACATATGAGGAAGCTAGAGACTATATTGTTAAGAATTTTAGAAGCTTTAGTGATGAGCTTGCAGATTTCGCTGCTAATGCATTTGAAAAGAACTGGATTGATGCAGAGCCAAGGGAAGGAAAACGTGGTGGAGCATTTTGTTCTAATCTTCGACCAATACAGGAAAGCCGTATAATGGCTAACTTCAATGGAAGCTTTAGCAATATGACTACTTTAGCTCATGAGCTAGGCCATGGATACCATGGACATTGTCTAAAGAATGAACCTATTTTAAATTGTAGCTATCCTATGCCTTTAGCTGAAACTGCTTCTATTTTCTGTGAAACAATTGTAGTAAATGCAGCATTAAAGGAAGCTTCTCAAGAGGAAGCCTTTGGGATCTTAGAATCTTCTATTTCTGATGCAGGCCAGGTTATAGTAGATATATTAAGCCGTTATATATTTGAAACTAATCTATTCGAGAAGAGAAAAGACAGTGCATTATCTGTAAAGGAATTTAAAGAACTAATGATAAATGCACAAAAAGAAGCATATGGTGAAGGATTAGATCCTAACTATCTACATCCTTATATGTGGATTAATAAAACACATTATTATTCTGCTGGTAGAAACTTCTACAACTTCCCATACGCATTTGGTCTATTATTCGCTAAGGGGATTTATGCAGAATATCTAAAACGCGGCAGTGATTTCGTTCCTGAATACAATAAGCTATTAGTGGCTACAGGAAGAAATAATATTGCTGATGTAACTAAAATGGTTGGTATAGATGTTCGCTCTATAGATTTTTGGAGAAGCTCATTGAAGCTAGTTGAAGAGGATATTGAAAGATTTATTGAGTTGGCAGATAAAGTAAAGTAGAATAAATAAAACACCGTTATATGAATTTGAAACTGCTGAAAAGGTAAGATTGTCATTCTGAAGCGAAGCTGAAGAATCTCGTGTTTTTAATACATAGAGATCCTTCGCTAACGCTCAGGATGACAGCAAAAGACGTTTCAGTAGTCTCATTTCTAACGGTGTTTATATTTTACTCCACGCCTGCAATACTCACATTTAGTAGCTTTATTGACTTTGGTCCACTAAAATTATTTGTTTTCTGAGTTTCTTTAGATAAATACATCTCTTTATGAACATCGCTTATATTACCTGAAATAGAACCTCCCGTTACTGGTACTATTTTCTCTCCGTCATTGTACCAGCCTAATCTTATTTCACCAGCAAAATCACCTGTCAATGTATCCATCTGAAAATCAGAAAATACTTTAAGCTCTAGATAAGGACCTTCTTTGATTTCTTCTAAGGTCTTACTGCCACCTTCTACTAATACATTTCTTATGGTACCTGTCGGATTGATACCTAAATAATGAGAAAATCTTGTATTGCCCCAATATCTTTTTAATACACCATCCTCGTATAATGAAACTCTAGCTAGCCTTAGACCATCTTCATCATAAGGTGCTGAAGCTGTAGAGTTGTCTAGATAAGGGTCAAGTTCAATGTTAACTTTGTCTCCCTTTACATCATCACCCTGTATGTTTTTATCAATCTTAGCAGTTGAAGTCTGTTCATAGATCGAGCGTGCTGCTGCTTGGTCATAGTAGTAGTAAAAGAATTCCTTTACTGGCTCTCCAGATAATATTATAGGTGTATCTTTTATCATAGGTGTAGGTTTTGCAATTGCTTTATCTCTACATATTTTAAGCATTTCATTTACAGATTCGGTTATGAATTTGTCATCATAATCAGAAAAAACAATATCCTGGTAAAGCTCTACTTCTTCGCCTTCATCTTCCTTCCAATTTGTAATAAACTCAAGCTCTCCCCTGTAGGTTTCGTATGATGCATCTACTCCCTCAGAGTTAAGTATTCTTATATTTACCTTGTCTAGGAAAAGCTCAGCTGAATTAATCCACCCATTATCATATTTATCAGCAATAAAGATTTCGTCTGTAAGCTTAGGCATCCAGTTTGACATAGACTCCTTGAAAAATCTATTTTCCATTATCGGTTGAATCTCTACCTTAGGCTCCACTAATGGATAGTATTCATTTTTAACAAAGCCTGCAGCATATAGGGCATTAGTTATCGCATTTTTTATTTCTTCTTCATTCATAGTAGGATGTATTGCAGTTGTAGATGAGCCTCTATATTTTTTGCTGTCTTCCTCGAAATCCTTATAAACAGTGATGCTTATATGGTGTACATCCTTAGCTCTATTCATATCAAGCTCTTTTTTTATAAAGAATAATTCCTTTGATTCTACTTTCTTCTCATTGAGCTTCCATCCGTCTAGACCCTCAATATTTGATAATATTTCTTTTATTTTATCTATCATTATCCCAACCTCACTCTTGCTTTAATATATGGACCTCCATCAGCTGCTTTTACCCACTCCTTGTAGCCCTTTCCACAAGCTCCTGAACCAAAAATCTCCACTTCCTCTGATACCATAGAGATGGATTTTAGAACATCTGGAACATAGCCAGTCATAATAACAGGAGACATAATATTTCCTGTTAGCACTCCGTTTTTTATTTCCTTTGCTATTAGAATCATACACTGAATTCCCCAGTTTTTTGGGTCTTCCATACCACTTAACATAACGTCAAGAAGGTAGCCTTCTTTTACTGAAGCAATCATATCCTCAAGTTTATCTTTACCACCTTCGAAGAATGTATTAGTCATTCTTGCATAGGCTTTCCTTTCAAAGGATTCTCTTTTACCGTTGCCAGTAGGCTTTGTACCTAGCCTTAGTGCTGAAAGTAAATCTGATATTCCAGTTTTGAGAATTCCTTTATCTATTATTATTGTATCGGTTCCAAGAACGCCTTCATCATCAAAAAAGTATGAGGATACATTTTCTGCTGCAGCTGCTCCATCATGCATTATTACTAACTCTGATGCCACTTCTTTATTAATAAATTCAGCAGCCTTTGCTCGATTTTTAACGAACATATCCATTTCAACACCATGTCCAAAAGCCTCATGTGCTATTAAGCCTGCTATTCCTGGTGAGCATATGACATCATATTCTCCTGGGATGATTTTCTTTGCATCTAGAAGTTTCTCTGCATACGATATTACTTCTTTTACTTTATGCTGAAGCTCGTCAAGTAGTTCAACACCCTTTAGTCCCGCTACACTATCATAGTAAAACTTGGTATTATCATCTTTTCTAACTACTGCTGAAAGACTTCCCTGACTCCATATGTAGGATTGCTCTAAATCTTTATTTTGAGAAATAAAGATTTTTGATACATGACAGTCTCCATAGGTTATTCTAAAATCCACTAGCAAATCTGAATAAGTAAAGGCCTCATCCTTTATTCTAGTCATTGTCTTAATTTTTTCCTCAGCACTTACTTCCTCAGGAAGTATCTCTACTTCTTTGAAAACCTTTTCTGCAATCTTATCCTCTTCAATAACTGGATAAGTACCTATCTTCACTGCTGATTCTTTCAGTCTGTTAATATCATTATTAACCTTATTCTTTATGTTTTCGATTAGTGAACCTAATCCTTCTTCTGATAGTCTATTAAAGGAATATTCTGAGTAATTGTATCCATTATGAACTCTCACTACAAATCCTCTCTCAGTCCATTCTGAATCGTTTAAGCTAATTCCTGTCTTGTAAACAGAATATGTCTTACCACATGTATCTGCTCCTAAAACAGATACATATTTAAAAGACTTGGATAATTCAGAAACTAGTTCCTTTAGTAACTGCTTCTTCTCTTGCAAATACCTTGACATACTAACCTGCATTGTGGCACCCCCTCAAAATATTGTTGCTAAATAACATATATTACTAGTTTATCACTTTGATTACTAATAATCAAAATAGCTTTAGTATAATTAATAGCTATATTAGATTTACTTATTCTTTAGCTTGCTAAATACATAAAATGGATAATACCCTGCATATATCTTTATGCCAATGGAATTATTCTTTAATGCTTCTTCAATTTGTAAGAGCTCTTTTTCTTTTGATTCTCCTACCAGTTTAACTGGATTAATACCAACACAATATGCTAATTTACTTGGTAGCTTATGTTCTAAGTCGAGGCTCATGGGATTAGAGGAGGAAACGTCAGGGAATCCTCCTTTCATTTCCTCTGTTACTCCCATTCCAATCCCTGCTATAATATTATTATTCTCAAACTCCTTATTCAGTCCTAATGCAGAATAATCTACAAAGGAAATATCCTTAGCTGTTTTCTCAAAGCTTTCAATTCTAGAAAAGTGCAAATGGGCATCTATTATTTTCATATGACTATTCTCCTAAAATCTTATATTTCTTAAGCATTTCAACATGTCATCATCCATTACTTCATTAGTAAATATTAAAAAGCTTGCTGGTAAGAAGACCTTTTCATTATTCTTAATATCCATTTTATTAATTATACAGGCCCCTATTGCTTCGTTATCGGTAAAGCCATACATAGGAATGTTTCCATTATTATAAACCATCAGCTTATCCTCCCTATTTACACTACTGAAAATCAAAGCTCCATCAGTTTTAATATCATAGTCTTTTACTGCTTTATATGTTGCTAATTGTCCAGAGAGAGTCTTTATGGTTACCATGCTGTTTTTATACTCTTCATCTAGCTTAAGATACATATCTGTCATGAAGCTCTTAGAATTAAAATAATAACCTGTCTCTTGAGTAATTTCTGTAGTTTGACATAGTACTGGTACTCCTGGAAGCATTAAATAGTACTGTGCTATCTTAAGTCCCTTGAATTTTTCATTTTTCTTTATATTTGTTCTTATGACTATTCCATTCCAAGTATTTCCTACATTATCGTTTAGTTCTACGAAATCCGCTTCTCTATCTTCTTCAGCAAATGACCTCGCAGTCATTTCTTCTGGCAATGTTACTATTCCACCAAACCATGGATTCCACCATGATTTAGGTCTAGGTTCAGGAAAAGAAGTATCGAGCCATTCCTTAGAGTTGTATAGTAGAGAATATATAGTACCTGAAAACTGCGGAGAAGTTTTAATTATCATTTCTCCATTATCAAGTGATAAAGTTTCCATTCCGTTTCTCATATTTCTATTTTTCTTAATCACTGCATTGTCGTCAATCTTAAATACTGCCGACTTCTTCTGTAGCAATACTGAATCAAAATCAATATTCAATGCTAATGTATCAATTTTAGGAGTGTTATTTCCAGTAACAGAAAATACAGTCTCATTAGCTTGATCAATAATACTGAATTTTTTCTCAAGCTCTTTAATGGAATCATTAATTGAACTTAGTTTCATTTTTCCATCAAAATAAGATTTTCTATAGTCTTTTATCCTTACATCAAATCTGTCACCTACAAATGGATTTCCATTGTTAATATTTATTTCAAGCTTATCAGTGGTGTTCAGCTTGTTATTATCTTGACAGCCATCCTTCATTGCAAATCTTCTTAATTCCTTCCAATCCTTAAAGGTATCTATTGCCATATAGCATGGTTCTGTACATATACTTGAATGAGCAGGAATCTTGCCTAGATTTTTGTCAATTGACAAATACCAGTTGTTGAATTTTATTTTGTCCTTCACTGGCCAGCATAGGCTGATAGTTGCATTTTCCTCGCTGGAGTAAATCCAGTTCTCAGTAAATTTATTGCTATCCCAAAAATCTAAGCCACTGCTATCTTCTCCAATTAATTTTATGTACTTATCTTCGTAAGGAATGATAGCATCTATAAGATCATAATAGTAGCTCTGACTAAACCATACTTCCTCATCAGCATCTACATCATTAGTGTTCTGTATCTCATAGCTGTGTTCTACCAAACCATTAGCATATAGCTTTGATATAGATACAATCTGTATATGTTTAAAGTCTCTTGAGCTATAAAAAGCTTTTAAAGCAATGTAATCACCTTCACAATAACTTTCTACTGTGTGAGGCCTTTCCTTAGAGAATTCAAGAGAAAAAGGCAATCCAATCTTAGGATAGAATGCTACCACTTCATGACTGATTCCAGGTATTCTTCTTAATATTAAGTCATTATCGAACTTAGTTAAATGTAATGAATAGCTTCCATTAAACACGCTCCAATATTCATCTGACTCTCCACCAAATTTACTATTATATCCACTAAATTGTAAGGATATCTTTCTCTTAAATTCCACAGAGCTATTTGAAAGATTTGCCTTAATACTTATCGTAGCCTCATATGAAAATGATTTATTTAAAATGTATGGCACCATTATAGAGGATTTTTCTTGTGAAGCTAATGTTATGCTAAAGCTCCTATTTTGAATTATTATATTATCTGATTCAGGTAATACAAACTGGAATACAGCCTTTTCCTTAAAGCTGTTTTCAATATCAATATAAAATTCTGAACTTGTATTCTTCAACTTATGTGTATTTGGTGCTGATAAGGAAAGCTTTGCTGGAAACTTAGGCTTAATTCCTATCTTAAACAAAGCATTTTTACCATTAATTGATATATTAGCTAGCACACAAGGATGGGTTCTCCAATGACTTTGCTCCTCTTCTATTGCATCAACAAAAAAGCTAGCAGTAATGGTTTGCTTATCTTCTACTGACGAGACTGTTTTAAAGGAAAACTTAATATTTTTATCATCCTCTCCATTAATAGTTATATCTAATTTTTTACCAGTTTTATTTACAATGTTGTAGCTTATATTATATTCCCTTCCGAAAACTAGCTCTTGCTCTTGAATATCTGCACTTATTAGATAATCATCAGTCTCGATTAAACGCAATCCCCTTCCTTTTCTGTCAAAACCCATTCTTAGATACTTTTCGTCCTTTTCCCATATGTACTCATAATTTGAAAACTTATCTTCTTCATTTCCATCTGGCTTTATTTCAATATTTCTCTTACAATCCTGGTACCAGTCAAACACTTCAAAGAATTCCTTCACAGCATCTGTTTGCAATACTGTAGGTATGAAATTCATTAAATGCGTAGAATCATCCCTTTTCTCCCAGAAGAAGCCACACTTCTTATATAACGGAACTGCTTTTGTATTGCCTGGCCAAGTGTATAAGTCAATCCTAGGCCACCCTAACTCTATAGTTCTTTTAACAGCCTGAAGTACTAATGCTTTTCCTACCTTTTTCCCATGGTAATCTGGACGAACATTTAATGTAGGAATGTATAAGGCTCCCTCATCCTGCCTATATTCTGAAAAGCTGCAATATCCAACAGCCTCATCTCCATCTAAAGCTACATATATGTTTAGATTTCCTGTATTTTCATTTTCTTCAATTACACTTTCTTCAGTGTATATGCTATCCGAACCACCCCAACTGTCCATACTCATATTCCACATATCCGCTAATGATTTAGCATACATTTTATCGTATTCTACTATTTTAATATCTCCCATTTTATAACCCCCTTGTTAGGTTTGATATGCAGGCAGATATTAACACTTATTAACATCTGCCCCATGTTTGATTTATCTGATAGCGTAGCTAGGTATTGTTTTCAAATTCAAGTTTATAGTATTCATTTAACCCCCTATAAAATCTAACTTCAAAATCGTTCATAATATTAAAATCAAACATCACATTATCTCCTCCAAATATTTTTATTTTTTTTGAACTCTAGTCTTAAATACTCATTTAAACCAACATCTTTTTTTGTTTCATATTTTTTTAGTTCAAATTCTGTAACAGTTACCCCTAATAAATTCATACATATCACCTGCCTATCCTGTAATGTGTTTTGGAAAATCTATTTTTTCCGATTTAGCTTAGAAAGACTGAACATAATACTATTTCATATATTTTTTCTTTTTAGTCTTTTTGCTTTCTAGCTTCAAAAATTCTTCTAAACGAAAATCTTTATGATAATCATATTGCATTATTAAGCTTGTAAACATACTACCACATCCTATCGCTTTTCTTTTTAGTCTTTTTACTTTCTAGCCTTAAAAATTCTTCTAAACGAGAATCTTTATCTAAATCATATAGCAAAATATTTGCTTCTATCGGATTTTGTATAAACATATCTATCACCTCCAATGCTATATGTTATACTAATGTACTTTTTTCTCAGGATCTAAGCTTAACTTAAAGTCCCTATGTCTTTTCTTATCCTTTTTCTTGGCACTTTTCTCGAGTAAATAAAATGAAGTTACCAGCTGTAAGACGTCATTCATGCAAATCACCTCCTTAAATATTTCTAATACATAAAATCTACCTCCGCTTACGTGCTTTCATATATATAACGATTGAGCAATTAAAAATGTCCATTCTGGTTTTTTGTTGAATTTATAGTATGTTTTTGAAATACAGGCATAATAAAAGCCGCAGATAGTTACTCTGCGGCTTTTTAATACAAAACTACAAGCATATTGCTGAATTCTCTGATTTCGTGCAAGTTGCTTATGTATTGGCTCAAACAAAAAGTCGCGAGCATCTAGCCCACGACTATATTATTTTTCAACACAATAAAAGTGCATAAAAATATAAAAAGTCGCAGACTATACACCTGCGACTAGAAACATCATAATTATTTTATCATCAAAAAATAACTATAAATTAACTCTTCTACCTGTTCGCAGGCCGTTATTATTTCTGTTTTCAATTCTGTTAGTTCTGTTCAAATTTCTCATTAACATCTTTCACGGCCTCCTTTTCATTATTGGTAAAGCCTACTAAATTAGGCTACCTTTTTATATTACCACCATTTTTTACATATTGCAATACCTTTTTTGGAAAATTTTATTATTTTTTTATATTTATTTTTATATATTCCTGCATTTTTTGTAAATAGCCTTCTGCTATTCTTTTGATAATATGATTGTTTACCGAGTCTAGCTTGATATCATCTATAGTCGCTATAGGAAGAGCATTGACTGATGTACCTGTCATAAAAGCTCCATCAAGGCCCTTTAAAGAATTCTTGTGAACTTCTTCCTCTATTACTTCTATGTCCCTCTCCCTACATACGTTCATAATTTCATTTCTTGTTATTCCTAAGAGCACATCTCCTGCTGGTGCTGTATAGACCTTGTCACCCTTTACAAAAAACATATTTGAGCGGCTACCTTCTGTAATGTATCCATTTCTATTTACTAAAAGAGCTTCATAGGCATTTTGTGCTTTAATTTCATCATTAATTCTCTGTCTCAAATCAGCATTAACTATTTTTGCATTGGGGTTTTCCCTTTCAGAGTCGAATAGAATAGTATGGATTCCCTTTGCATATACTTCTTTTTCTGGATAGCTGCTTTTATTATAATAAATCATAAATGTCTGATTTGGGCTATCTATGTTAGTACATAAAAGCTTTATATTCATGTTATGCTCTTTATTAGCATCTATTAGCTTATGTATTTCCTCTGTAATCTCTTCATCAGATTTTTTTATAGTCTTACCTATTAGTTCAGCTGACTTTCTCATTCTCTCTATATGTCCCTCTAGAAATACTGGAACACCATCAATAATTCTAATCACTTCATATATCAATGGTGAAGTTGCTTCCTTAAATCCATCATCCTTTGATATAGGTACTATTTCACCATTGTATATATAGTATTTCAATAATGCTTCATTATCCATTTTATTCACCTCTAGAATATTGTTATGTTCTACATATACATTATAGCTCATCAGAAGAAAAAATATAGTACTTTTTAATCTTCATCTTTATCTATTTTCTTAACTCTTCTTTTTACAACTTTCTTAAAAATGTAATAAGCTACTAATCCTATGATTGCTAGAATAAATAAAACAGGAAGTAATACAGCTATTGCAACTATAAGCTCTTTTCCTAGGTTAATAATTTCTTTTATGGATTTACTGAATCCGTCTACTATTCTATCTCCAAGTGTAACAGGTTCTGGAGCTTGTATTTCTCTAACCTCGTATATTATTAAATCTATAGTTGAAAAGCTAACTAAATTATCCCATTTTCTTAAAGTACCTGTATAGCTTTCTATTTGATATCTAACATTAGAAAGTTCTCTTTCTAGATTTATGATATCCTCTATTTTATCTGCTTTTCTTAATATATCTAGTAGTCTTTCTTCTTGGATTGATAGAGATTTAAGTCTTGCTTCAGTGTCAAAATACTGACTTGTAATATCCTCTCCACCGCGTTCTATCTTTATTACATTTCCTATGTCGCTAAAATCAAGTAGTAGCTGTTCAAAGCTTTTTTCAGGAATTCTAAGTCTAAATGAAGCTACTCTATTTCTAAAATCTTCTTTATTTACTGGTCGTCCACCTGATATGCTGGAGCTTTCTATATAGCCTCCGAGAAAGTTTGTCTTCTCTGTAATTATATTTGTGGTTTTGTCAAATTCCTTTGTTTCTAGTTCTACATTTGCCGATCTTATTATTTTCCTGCCTATATTGGTCTCAGCATTTGTATTTTCTGTACTTTGTTCAGCTTCGCCTGCAACTTGACTATAATTGAAGCCCGATTCCTCTCTAACTGCATCTGCCATATCACTTGTATACTTAGCTTCAGCAGGTGCTGATTGAGCTGGTGATTCACTGGTTTTTGAGTCATAAATACCTTTAGAAGAACAGCCTGAAATCATTAATGTAAATAATAAGATGATTAATATAAAGCTTAATAATCTTTTTTTATTCTTTAAAAACACAATAGCCACCCCCGTGCCTTTTTTATATTAGACGGTAAAAGATGGCTTTTGTTCCTTTATAGTTTATCTCTTATTTCATCCACATTCTTTAACACAATATCTCTCTTTATCTTTATAAGTTCTACATTTTTCATGGGAATAGATGTTTTCATATTCGTTAATGATATATTTAATTTCTCCATAAGCTGTTGATCTTCTTTATTAAGCTTAATCCTTGCTCTAGCAATATTCATTGCCTCTTCTGCTTGTCTTATGCTCTCTTCGCTTTTATCCCAATCACCTGTTCCTCCGTGTAAATGAGCTTGCCTTGTAAAGTATTTTATCCTCATCAATTCGCCTTCACGATTATCCTTATATGCATCGAAGAAGGGAGCCATGTTATATGTTACTTCGTTTGAATAAAATAATGAATTAATAATATTTTTATCTTCGACTGCTACTGTTAAATTATTTATTGTATCCTCAAATTTTGATAATTCCTGTTTCTTAACTCCCTTTTCTATAGCTATTATTTCATAATCCCCCCAAGATGTATGTAAATCCTCAGAGGTTTTTTTAACTGCTTTCCACATAGTATCAATTTTTTCTTGTTTTGTTTCAGGCTTCTTCTCTCCACCAGTCTTTTCAGAAGTTTTCTGCTGATCTTGTCCGCTTCCTCCCTCTGAATCCGAACCACCACCGCCCTGGCTACCTCCGCCTCCGCCACCTTGGCTGCCTCCACCGCCATCACCTTGTCCTTGCTGCTGTTGCTGGGCTTTTTCTTCTGGTTTCTTAGGTTCTTCTGGCTTTTTCATTTCCTCAACAATTTTTTCTATTTCTTTAATTATATCTTCGTTTTTACCTTGCATAGCTTTTAGTTTTTCCGGAACTTTTTCTTCTTTTTTTTCTATATTAGGTTTTTCCGGATTTTTAGTACATGCAGTTGTTGCAAGTATGGTTATAGCTAAAATTATTAAAACCCTTAGGGCTGTATTTTTCTTTAAATTAAACAAAGCAATCACCTCAGATTTAGTATATCCAAGATAATTGCTTTTAATTTATTTGTAAATTTTTTATTTTTAAACAGTTTTTTGTTCTTGGTTAATAGCATCTCCGCTGACTACTTCATGTTCCTTTAAGGATGTAGATAAATATTTAGGTAATTCCATGCCTGCCATCCTAAATAAATCCTCATAAGGAGGTATAGATTTTAGCATTCCTGATAAGAAGTTTGCTGTAGCTGGAGTTCCATCTCCCTTGCCATTCATAGTGTCCCATACAGTTACTTTGTCTATCTTAATATTTTTTATAGCTTCAACTTGAGTTTTCACAAGCTCTGGAAGCTTATCTGCTATCATTAGCATAATCGCATCCTTAGAATCTCCACCTGCTGCATTAACAAGCTTTTGGAATCCTTCCGCCTGCTTACTTAAGATTTCCATAATACCTTGAGCTTCAGCCTGCATTTTAAAAAGTATTGCATCTGCTTCTCCTTTTGCTTGACGGCGAATTCTTTCTGCTTCTGCCTCAGCAGCTATTTCTACCTTCTCTTTTTCTATTTGAGCTTGAATGATGACATCAGCTTCCATTGTTGCTCTTTCCTTGCTAGCTCTAGCTTTTTCCGCCTGCTCCTCTGCAGAGTATGCTTCTTCTAAAGCCTTAGCAGCCTGAACCTTTTCTGCTGCAACTGCTCTTCTTTCTGCCTCTGCTTTCTTTTCTCTTTTTTCTGCTTCTGAATTAGCTATTGTAATATTAGATTTGTTTTCTCCTTCTACTGCTGTAGCATTAGCTTCTGCTACTTGTACTCTCTCATCCATTTTGGCATTTGCTTCACCTATTGCACCGTCACGGTCTTTTTCAGCAACATTTTTCTTTGCATCATTTATTGCCTTAGCAGCAGCTTCTTTTCCTAATGCCTCTATGTAGCCTGACTCATCTCTAATATCTGTTACGTTTACGTTTATAAGCTTTAGTCCGATTTTCTTAAGCTCGCCCTCAACGTTTTTAGAAACATTGGCAAGAAACTTATCTCTATCTGAGTTGATTTCTTCTATTTCCATAGTGGCTATTACGAGTCTCAATTGTCCAAAGATAATGTCCTTTGCTAATTCTTGAACTTCCTTAAGCTGAAGACCAAGCAGCCTTTCTGCAGCATTAGTCATGACTCCTGGTTCTGTTGAGATACCTACTGTAAACCTAGAAGGTACATCTACTCTTATGTTTTGATTACTTAGTGCATTTGTAAGATTTACATCAATAGAAATAGGTGTTAAATCAAGGAACTCATAGCTTTGTATTACTGGCCAAATAAAGGCTGCTCCACCATGAATACATTTAGCTGATCTGTAGTTTCCATCTGCTCCTTTTCCGGTCTTACCATAGGCTACAAGTATTTTGTCTGAAGGACATTTCTTGTACCTTCTAAAAATAGCTGCAATAGTACTAAATATCACTATTACTATTACAGTGACAAGTATTATTGGATAAAGTGAACCCATGTAATCCCCCCCCTTTTTTGATTTTAGTAAGCTTCCTCTTTTATTAATTTATAACTTTTGGAATGCTTTTCTACTACAAGAACTTGATTATTTACTACTCCTATTACTTTTATTAATTCTCCCGACTTAATTTCATCTCCTTCTGTCATAGCCTCTATTTCTCTTAATGACCCTTGTAGAGTTATGCTAACTTTACCAACGCCATTTCCATTTGCAGGAATAGTTATATATACTTCACCTATACAATGCATTGCATTTGCCAAGCTCATGGTGCCATTTTCAACAAGTTTATTTGTAAGATAGAATATTCCTGAAACTATTGCCATGACTATTAAGCCTAACAATATAGAAAGTATAATTGTTACTGTATTACTTAAATTAGAGTTTGCACCTACTATTCCTGTCCACCCAAAGACAGTAAAGAAGATGATAAAATTTCTTACTGTAAAGAAGTGAAATGAGGACATACCATCTAAGCTCTCTCCACTGTCAAGATCTAAATCGTGTGCATCAGAGTGGTCAAACATGCTATGATCATCTCCAACATCTGTGTCATCATTCATTCCCATGAAGGTTAATATTAGTTGTATAATAAACACTACACTGAAAGGTATAGCAAAATACCAAAACACTTTTTCAAATGAAGGAATGCCATTCCACCATTGAATCAAAGTTTATACCCCCCTTACTAAAACTAAGTCCCTATTGAACTATATTAAATTCTATTTTTATTTAGACTAATTAATATAATATTTCTATAACTATGCTCAAAAAAAGACCTCATAAGAACCTAAGTTCATCTATGAAGTCTTTAAGTATTATATGTTATTACTTACCAAACTGCTACCTGTCCATCCGTTCTCGGTTCTGTTGCACCGCATAGAACACCATCATCATTTCTCCAGATTATTTGGCCTCTTCCAAAGGCTACGCTGTTAGCCTTCACTACTATATCGTGTCCCGCTCTTGCTAACTCTAGCGCTAGTCTGTTATCAAAACTCTGCTCCACCTCTATAGTCTTACCTCCAACCCATTGCCATCTTGGTCTATCTAGTGCTTCCTGTGGATTCATATTATAATCTATAGTATTTATCATAACTTGGAGATGGGCCTGTGGCTGCATAAATCCTCCCATGATTCCAAAAGGTCCTACTGGTTTTCCGTCCTTAGTTAAAAATCCTGGAATAATTGTATGATACGGTCTTTTGCATCCTCCAATACAATTATCTGATTCTTCATCTAGATTGAAGTTTGCTCCTCTATTATGTAGTGAAATACCTGTATTAGGTACTACTAGTCCTGAACCAAATCCCATGTAATTACTTTGAATGTATGAAACCATGTTTCCTTCTTCATCTGCTGTACAAAGATAAACTGTTCCACCTTTAGATGGCTGTCCAGCCTCAGGCATTATTGCTTTGTCTGTTATTAATTTTCTTCTTTCTCTAGCATACTCCTGAGAAAGCAATTCCTCAGTTTTTACCTTCATTACCTTTGGATCAGCTACATATTTCTGAGCATCTACAAAGGCTAATTTTAAGGCTTCTATTTGCAGATGTGTACTATTAAAGGAATCCTTAGCCCCTAGCTCCATTTCTTTTAATATATTTAGTGCCATCAGTACAGTTATTCCATGACCATTTGGAGGTATTTCATATACTTCATATCCTTTATAGTCGGTGCTTATTGGCTCAACCCATCTTGGATGGTAATCAGCTAGATCTTCTTTTGTAATATATCCACCGTATTTCTTAGAAAATGCATCTATTTTCTCTGCCAGCTCTCCACGGTAAAAGCTTTCAGCCATGGTTTTTGCTATTTCTTTTAGAGTTCTTCCATGGTCTTTTAATGTAACATAATCTCCGATTTTAGGACAATTATCGTTTGGTGCAAAGGTATCAAACCAAGTCTGAAACTCTTCCTTGTTTTCTCTTTCCTTGGTATATTTCATAAATGCAGCTGCCCATCCAGCCCCTACACCTGGCTGAATAGTGAAGCCTTCCTCTGCATATTTAATGGCAGGCTCTAGTACTTCCTCAAAGGTTAACTTTCCAAACTTCTTTGATAGCTCTGCCCAAGCAGCTGGTGCACCCGGTACGTTAACTGGTATTAGACCGTATTTAGGCATCTCTGTATAACCTAATTCTTTTAAAGCTTTTGCACTTATTGATTTAGGTGAAGGTCCACTGCTGTTCAAGCCATGAAGCTTGTTTCCTGTCCATACTAATGCAAAGGCATCTCCGCCTATTCCGTTTGCTGTAGGCTCTACAACTGTTAGTGTAGCTGCTGCCCCTATGGCTGCATCAATAGCATTACCGCCTTTTTTAAGTATCTCAAGCCCTGCTTGCGCTGCTAACGGATTACCTGTGGCAACCATACCTTTCTTACCATAAACCACATTTCTTCTAGAAGGATAACTATAAGTTAATGGATCAAATTTAAAATTCAAAATTCACTCCTCCTTAGTAAATAATATATCCTAAAATTCCTGCAACCAATGTAAGTAATATTGGATGAATCTTATATTTATAGGTTGCAAAGAAAGCTAATGCAAAGAATATAATACTTTTGTAGTCAATAAATGTCTCTTTATTGATTAAAAGTAGCATCGCTGACAATACAAGCCCCACTACTACTGGTCTAAGTCCAACAAAAGCATTTTCTACGTATTTGTTGTTTTTAAATTTAAAAAAGAAGTTACATATTATTAGCATAATAATTATAGAAGGCATTGCAACTCCTAATGTTGCAAAAGCAGAGCCTAAAACACTATTCGTAACTGTATAGCCTATATATGTAGCACTGTTTATTGCAATAGGTCCAGGAGTAACCTGTGATATGGCAACTATATCTGTAAACTCACTGACACTAAGCCAATTGTTTACATCTACTACTTCAGTTTGTATCAAAGGTAGCATGGCATATCCTCCACCAAAGCTAAAAAGTCCTATTTTAAAAAATGTTATAAAGAGTCTTAGGTATATCACTGTTTGCTACCTCCTTTTTTAGCCATATAAAGATTTCCACCAATTACTGCTATTATAATAAATAAAATAGGAGTTATTTTTAAAAAAGTAACACACGCTGCAACTACTATAGGTATAATAAAGGCCTTTCCCTTTAGCTTTGAGCTTTTAGATAAACTAATAACTGATGTAGCTATCAGGGCTACTACCGCTGGTCTTATGGCTTTAAATGCACTTTCTACTGCTTTAAGGTCTTTTATTTCTTTAAAAAACATTGCAATAGCTAAAATAATTAAAAATGATGGCAGTATTGCTCCTAATGTAGTAAAAAAAGCACCCTTATATCTATCCATTTTAAAGCCTACAAACACAGCTGTGTTTACGGCTATAGGTCCTGGTGCAGATTGGGCTAATGCAAGAGTATCTACGAATTCATCCTTTTCAATCCATTTTTTCTTATCTACAACTTCAGCTTCAATAAGCGGAACCATGGCATACCCTCCACCTATTGTAAAGGCACCTATTTTGAAAAAAACTGAGAACATTTCTAAATACTTTTTCATTATTTCACCTCTTTTATTTTGAGTCTCTAAATATTAGTCTATCAAATAAAGAATAAAAAGTATAGAGAATCTAACATAAAAACACCTGCTATATTATCAGTACTGATTATATAGCAGGCTTCTAAGATGAGAATTTAATATCTCTTATTATATTGTCTAAAGTAGACCTGTAATATTACTATTATGATAACAATAATCTGAATCAATAACGCTAGTTCAAATGCTATGATATAGTAAGGATATGCTAGCATGTCTATAAAACACTTACTATTAATGGCAATAGCCGTCAACAAGCTAATTATAAGCCCTATTGTTATCTGGATTCCGGTAAATATTTTTCTTCTTCTCTTGATAGCATAGAATAATAGAACAGCAAACAGAATGCATAATACAATTAGTATAATATTATGCTTTATCAAATTAACTTGAGTAAATATGCTCTGTTCATATTGTAGTCTCCTAGAATAAACATGTCTCATTACCCCTGCCTTTTTTGTAGTCAGATTGTTTATTACAAATACAGCAACTATCAAGGCTACTTGTAAAAGCGCTACTATGGCATATATTACTCTCTTAATTATACCCTTTGCGTTTTTTTCTCTATACATTTTAGTTTGCTGGCTCTCCAGTTTCTACAGGATTTTCTGGGTTATTACTCCAGCCAATCCAACCATCGCTATATAGAGATGTATTCTCAAGACCCATCACTTGAGCATAATATAGTACTTCTGCTGCACGCCATCCACTTCCACACATAAATGAAAGATGTCTGTTTGTATCTATTCCATACTCTTTCCACATAGCTAATATTTCATCGGCATTACGCATAGTATTATCTATATTACGATAGTAATCTAATGAGTTGGAGTCAGTCTTTCCAGCATATCCAAATACTGAACCAGGTATACGACCTTTCAAATCATGATAAGAGTAACCAGAACTTTTTCCTATATGTTCTTCCCAAGTACGATTATCTACTAATATAAATTCATTAGGTTTTGTTAAGCTTACTTTTAGCTCTTCTATAGTATCAATTAAATCTGGATTTACTGGTATTTTAGCTCCAAAATCAGTAACTGGAGTTGGTTTATGGCTTTCTGTTTCAACATCATATCCTGCAGATATCCAAGCTCCTAAACCACCATTTAATACTCTTACATCTTTAACTCCAATATATCTTAGTGCTGTAGCTACACGATAAGCTGCCATTTGAGCTTCACCAGTTACTATTACAGTATCATCCTTTGTAAATCCATTGTTTAGTGCAAATTCTGTCAGTGTTGCGTCATCAGCTAACATCCAAGCTGGTGGTGGTTCTATCCAATCAGTATTTATATGGAAGCTTGTAGGTACATGCCCATTTGCATATGATGTATCTTCTTCGCCCCAGCTTGCCTCAACTATCTTTATTTGTGTAGAATCTTCAAATGTTTCTGGTGTTTTGCCATCTAGTATATCCTTAACTATACTAGCAGGTACTATCAATTTATAGTTTTCGTAGATTTCCATAGGAAGACTTTCGTCTTCAGTCCACTCTTTTACGTTATAATTATATAGATTTTCATATCCTTTATCTTTTAGGTATTCTGCAACCTTTAAAGCATCTTCCCCATTAGCATCATATAGTACTATATTTTTAGATGGATCGATACCTTTAGCATTAATTGCTTCACTTAAAATAGCATCTTTGTTTTCTACTTCTGTGCTTAACCAATTAGCAGAAAAGTCTACTGCTCCCTCTATATGTCCACCTCTTTTTACCCCTTCAAGTTTCCAACCATTGTAAGCATCATTGATTCGGGTATCAACAATTACCCATGAGTTATCATTTAGCTTTTCCTTTAAATCTTCTGTAGAAATTGATTGAATTCCTTTTTCCTCTTCTTTATCTTGTTGTTCAACAACCTGTTTATTTTCTGTTTCTACTGACTTATTTGAACAAGCAGATAAGCTTAATGATATTAATAATAATAAAATAATTGGCAAAGCTGCTTTTCTTAAGTTCATTAACATTTTATCGCTCCTCTTTTTTAAATAATTATTGTGAGACCAAAAATATATTAGCATAAATAAATCATGAATAAAATGATTACTGAAAAAAATAATAAGTGTCTATAACTTTATAAAATTTTTAAATGCTTATCTTTCGAAAACTTTAGCCCTGCTAGGGAACTCACTATATGTGAAATCTACCAGCCAGGGCTTTTATCCTTTTGTTGAAGTACCTTTTTTATTATTAATGAAACTGCAAACAGAAATACTACTAATCCTATGGAAATATAGAATTCTGTAGTTCCTAATTTTGTAGTCTTATCCCCAAGGTTTGAATATACTATTATTCCTGGTAATGAACCAATAACAGTTGCTAAAGAAAAATCTCTCAGTTTCATATCTGTAAGACCTGCACTATAGCTTACTATCTTAAATGGAAATAATGGTATCAATCTTAGCATCAATATCAATAAAAATGCACTTTTTGTACCTTTATTATCAAAAAAAACTATATCTCTTTTTATAATCTTTTTAACTACTGCTTTTCCTAATACTCTTGAAATAATAAACGCTATAATTCCACCTAATAAGGATCCTATAGATGTAAGGACCACTCCTTCCCAAAGACCAAATATCATCCCTCCTGCAATAACTAAAACTGAATCAGGAAATAGCAGCAAAGGTAACAGAGTTAAAGCTACTACATATATAATTGGAGCCATAGCCCCTTTACCTTGAATATATTCCTTTATTTCATTGGGACCATATCCTTTTAGAAAATTATATTTATTAAGTAACACTGCAGTCGCAATTACTAATATAATTAAAACTATCAATCTAAATGCATTCTTTTTATTCTTCATAATTCACTTCCTAACATAACTAAGTGGATGTAGCTTTAATCTTTTTTCCCTTATACCTATTTAGCCATTTTTCTAATGTTGAATTATTTTTTTGCTCCATATCTTCGAATTTCTCATTAAAAAGCAAGTCAAGTATATGAAAAGAGCTCTTTCCGCCTCTTCGCATTGACTCTACACATTCCTGACAATATGTGATGATATAATCTGTGCTTGCTTCATTAGCTCTTATTTCAGTATGTGTCTTTGATATATGGTTTTGAGTTACAGAAACCATGCCTCCAGATCCACAGCATAAAGTCCTTCCACGGTTGTATCTCATTTCTTTTACTTTGAGTCCTAATTGAACAATGATATTTCTAACAGATTCATGAATTACATTTACATTTCTAGTAGGACAGGGGTCATGGATAGTAAATTCATTCTCAATATTTTCTCCTATGCCTTTTCTATTTTCTGGAACACCTATAGAGGATAGCACCTCCCATAGAGATACTACTTCTACAGCATTGCTATTATTAGATATTGTCATAAAACAATTTTGACATCCAGTAATCACTTTCTTAACCTTTTTACTCTGAAACTCATTTTCTAGCATTGAGAAATATTCTTTAAATTTCCCTTCCTTACCCATAAAGCTTGTAGGCTTACCACAGCATTTATTATATATACCTATACCAGGAATTTTTTCTCCAAGATAATTGTAAGTTTTCTGCACTATTTCAAAGCTATATGACATAAGTGCACAGCCTGGAAAAAATATAGTATCAGATTGTAGATTTTGTATACCTGATGTAAATAGCTTTGAAAAGCTAAACTTCTGATGGAAGTCTACTGTACTTGTTCCAAGGTCTTTAGGCAGCTTTCCATTTGTTTGATTAACTGTATCTCTTCTAAGCTCTAAGAATAAGCTCTTTAGGTCTACTCCTTTAGGACATACTTTAGTACAGTACCCGCAAAGCATACAGGAATAAGGTAGTTTATAATCAAAGGTTCCAGTTTCTAATAAGTCCTTAAGCAGTACCTTTGGTGAATCACAGAGTTTATCAAGCATAGGGCATCCTTTCATACAGGCATTACATCCTATGCATTTTTGCTCTTCTTTGATTATTTTCATTGTTTTGTCACTAATAATCATTTTAAACACCCTTCATTAATTAACTCTAAATACAAGTTCAGAGTAAGCCTACTCTCTGAATGCTAGCTACTGCATAGATAAAGGGATTGCTTCTTTTAAACAACCCCTAGCTCTTTTAACTAAACAGTTTTCTTGTTTTTCTCATCCCATAATTTCTTAATTAAGAATATTAATATGCTCAATGAGAATAGTATAAGTAATGCTGTTACAAAAGTTTTAACTCCGCCAGTTAACATTCCTCCCACGTATGAATACACAATAGTTGCTGGAAGTTGCCCGAGACCTGTTGCCCATAAAAAAGACCATAGACTCATTGAAGTAAGCCCAGCAGCATAGCTGACAATATCAAAAGATACAAAAGGAAGTAATCTAGCAATTAAAATCGCATAATTCCCATATTTATCAAAAAATTTATCTACCTCTTGCAGAGCAAATCTATTTGTAAGCCTTTCAACAGTAGTTCTACCATATATTCTAGCAATATAGAAGCACAAAACAGCCCCCGCCATGGAAGATGTCCATGAAAGTATTGCTCCCTTTACCCATCCAAATAAAGCTGCATTGGCAAATGTTATCAAAAATGCTGGTAGCGGTGCAGCTATTGACTGAAATATCATTAGTAAAAAGGATACTACCGGTGCCCATATTCCAAAGGATAATATATATCCCTTTATTGCCTCTACATCTAGCATGCTAAAAATAAATACAGCTCTATTTATGGCTACCTTTACTGGAGTAATAAATAAATAAGCACAAATCAAAGCTATTATTACTGCCAGCTTAATCCAAGTTGGCTTTTTAATTTTTTTCAAAAAATCCAATATTTTTTTCAATATAATTCACACCTTTAGGGTTAGCCTTCTTATTTTTGTAATTCTAAATCTGCACTTCCTGCCCAAGCATGAAAACTAGCATCATAATTTTTTGCATTCTCGTATCCCATCATAGATAGGACTACCTGCATGTGAGCAGAACGAATACCCGCAGTACAATATGTTATTATTTCATCATCCTTTTCAATTCCATTTTCATCAAGGATAGCCTTAATTTCTTGTGCAGTTTTTAGTGTACCATCTTCATTTAAGAATTTATTAAATGTTATATTTATGGCTCCTGGTAAGTGTCCGCCCCTTACTTCACCAAATTTTTGTGCTCCTTCATATTCGTCTTTTTCTCTAACATCTATTATGACTACTTTGCCTATTTTACTTGCAAATTCTCCAGTTTCAATATTAGTTGAATTATCTAATGCTGTTACTTCAACAGCTACAGCAGTTGGCTCAATTATATCCTTAGATACTTCATATTTGTTAGCTTTCCAGTATTCAAATCCACCGTCTAGCATCTTTACATTATCAAAACCTGCTCTATTAAGCATCCAAACTATTCTTCCATCTTCACCCCAGCCACCATTTGTGCTAGTGTATACTACAATTTCTTTTTCCTTGCTTATTCCAAATTCAGATAGCTTTTCTGATAAAGCCTTTGGTTCAAGTACAGTCCCCCAATTAAGATTTTCACCAGGTGCTCCTGACATATCAGCAAAGTTTTGCCACATTACAGCAATTGAACCTGGTATATGTCCTTTGGCATAAGCATCTGCTCCTCTTGCATCTAGAATAAGTATATCTTCTCTACCTAAGTTTTCTTTTAACCAATCAACATCAACAATATAGCTAGTGTCTACGAATTCTATAGTTTCTTCTGCTGTCTCTTTATCTTCTAATAATTCATCATACGGCCATTTGCTTTGACCATTTTCTAATATAAATAACCTGTCGGCACTAATTCCTTTTGTTTGAAGATAATCAATGGTTCTAGTAGCACCACCAGCACCACCAGGACAGATTACAATAATAGGTTTTTCTCCCTCTAACTGTGGTAAAGCAGCATCTAGCTTTGCTTTTTCTTCGTCAGTTTTTACTGGATAAGCATGAGTTGGTATAGCTCCTTTAATGTGGTGAGCATCCCATTCTTCTTTTACTTGTATATCAAGTAATATGATATCATCACCATTTTCAATCGCTTTCTTCGTTTCCTTTGCGGTATAATAATTATACTCCTTTTTGGCTTCTGTATCGGCACTATTTGAACAACCAGTAGCCACTAATACTAATGATAACATTACTACGAATATTAATAATAATTTTTTCATCGTAAATTCTCCCCCAGTTTCAGTTTTTATATTATATTAACTCCGATATGATTTTAACATACAAGCTTTAAAAATTGTAATTGCAATTATCTATAGTGTTGCTTTAAACTATAGATATAATTTATATTGCTAGTCTACGTTATTTTGAAGCCATGAATATATATATAAGAAAACCTATGGACTTGATAATATGTCAAATCTATAGGCTAAAAATAATGCTTAAGTAATCTTTTCATAAAATCTATATCAAGATAATCCAAAATCTTCTTATACGTATCCATATTCTTTATATTCTTATCAGGCTTATTATACTCTACATAAGCATAAGCGCACCAGGATAACGCCCTTAGATATAGGTATGGAGTGTACAAATGAACTCTTTCCCTAATGTTATTGTCTTTCCTATTAAGACCATCAATATATGTTTTAAAGAAGTTTTCCTTTTCTTCTTTACTTAATACATACTCAGTCTTCCAAAGAGTAGTTGTAGGTGATAGAAACTGAGTCAAATCTTGACAAGGGTCACTAATAACCGGTTTTTCCCAATCTATTAGATAGCTGTGTGTATCACCTATTATGAAATTATGTGAATTTACTTCAGTATTATTTATTACATGCCATTTATTTTCTATGAAATACTTCTCATTATGCTTATTCTTTTCAGCCCAGTTTAAAAAGCTATCAAAAAAGTTCTTAAGTTCTTTAGAAACAATGTTTGATACAAAAAAATCCTCTAAAAGCCTACTACTTTCTAGAATCCTTTCATTAAAAATATTATCTTCGATTATAAAGGTACTAGCATCTCTATCTGATAGTTTTAAAGAGTGTATTCTAGCAAATATGCTTGCAGCCTTATTTAAGTCTTTGTTGTATTTTAATGGTCTGCCTTCTAAAAATTCCATTATTAAAATGCCATAGTCAAAAAAGCTCTTGGTATCATCCACGTAGAAAGCCTTTGGAGTAACTCTACTTATCTCTAGTGTCTTTAATGCATCATATTCGTACTTAATTTGATTATCTAGCTGTAGCTGACTTCCTGTGTTTACTCGAAATACATATTTTTTCTCATTTGATTTTATTAAAAAATTTATGTTGTACTCTCCTTGAGCTAGGAAGTCTACATGATAGTTGTTTCCAAACTCAGTTAAAAGAGATCCCTCACTTCGTTCAAGATGACATATAAGTTCTTCGTTGCGGTTATAATGACAATTAGAATCTTCGCTTAGCTCACAATGGAAAGCTGGTAAGCCGCCATTTACTAGATACTTTTTTATCTGTTTTCTCAATCTATCTCTCAGCATATTTCTCTTCTCCCCAACATTTATTTAAATAGCTAATAGTATTTTCAGGAATAGGTTTATGCATAAATTCTCCTTTATCCACCTTGTCCTTAAAGGTATATAAGTCTTCTTTTGTATCTATATCCATATGCTTAGCTGCTAACCCAATACTTAAGCCAAGGTTATTTGATATATCCATAGTTCCCTCAAGAACTGAATTTCTTCCCCATTTTAGCTTGCTATTAAATAATTCTCTGTACGGCTTTTTCATTCCAATAAGATAATATCCACCATCAAAGGTAGGTCCTAGGCATATATCATTGTCTTTTAGAATACTAAAAGCTTCTAGGATTTCGCCTGGCTGTATATCTGGTATATCTGAGCCTATAAGTATTACTTCACTATAGCCTAATTTAAGCACATGCTCGATGGCATTGCTCATTCTAACACCTAAATCCTCACCTATTTGAGGAAAGGATTTTATATAGTCTGGTACTATATCTTCGATTATGTTTAAACTTCCTTCAGGTGTATATGTTAGAAAAATATCAACATGGTTCTTTATATAATAAAACATATTAAATAAGTCCAATAAAAAGCATTCATGGAGCTCTGCACATCTTTCTCCTGTAAAGATATCCATTAGCCTAGTTTTAGTCTTTCCAGGTATAGGTATTCTTGTCATAAGTATAAGTGCCTTCATTATCTTGCCTCCCTATACATTTTGTTAAGCTTTGAAGGGGATACCCCTAGAATGTATAATGCTTTAAGCTTATGCATTTGAAGTAATGTTCTAAGCTGTCCTCCAGTTTTGAATCTTCTTGCCGAGGTTCCTATTTTAATATTAAGGGTTTTCATTTTACCTTTTTTCCCTAGCCTCTTAGCCAAATCCCAGTCCTCCATAAGCTCTATTTCTTTATATCCACCTAGCTTATAGAAAATTTCTTTTCTGACAAATACTCCTTGATCTCCAAAATACAATCCTAAATACTTGGCTCGCCACGTAGAGCTTTTAGACACAAATCTCATAAACTTCGTGTCATAGTCATAAAAGTATAGAGAAAATCCTCCTCCTATATAGCCTTTATTAATAGCATTTTCTATACCTTTTAAAGAATCCTCTGACACTACAGAATCTGAATGAACAAACCATAATATGCTTCCTCTGGCTACACTAGCACCAGTGTTCATTTGCTTTGCTCTACCTTTTTGGCTTTCTATTACAATAACATATTTAGATGCTATCTTTACTGTATTGTCGCTACTTCCACCGTCTACAACAATTATCTCTTTTTCTCCCTGAAGATCGCAAAGCCTAGTAAGAGTATTCTCTATTGTTTTTTCTTCATTAAGGACAGGAACTATTATTGAAATCAAAGTATCACTTCTTTCTCTAATGGAAAAAATACTACATTATTAAAATCTATATTAACCTCAACCTTATCTCCTACATCATATATTTTCCTTGGCTCTGATATACACTTTAGCTCCAAGTCATTGGCTATAACTGTATAATATATCCTATCTCCTGCATATTTCCTTGACTTTACTATACCTATGATATCAGTGTCATTACTAGGCTCAAGTAATTCTATGTCTTCAGGTTTTATCATTGCCTTTACTGATAAATGCTCATTGTATTCGGTTTTAACACTAACTATATCTGAAACAAACATACCATCATTTATATATCCGCTAATGTAATTCTTCTCACCAAAAAAGTCAGCTATTTCTGGAGATATAGGTCTTTGGTAAAGCTCTGTAGGAGTTCCGAATTGTCTTATCTTGCCATCAAGCATTACAGCTATTTTATCAGATGTCATAAGTGCCTCTTCTTTATCGTGAGTAACTAATATAGTAGTTATTTTGAGCTTTCTCTGTATTTGAAGAGTAAAATCTCTCATATTCTCTCTTAATCTCATATCAAGATTAGAAAATGGCTCATCAAGTAAAAGTACCTTTGGCTCTATTGCCAATGCTCTAGCAAGAGCAACTCTTTGCTTTTGCCCCCCTGATAATTCATTTGGATATTTCTTTTCGTAACCATCTAATTGAACTAGCTCAAGCATTCTTTTTACCTGATTTTGTCTTTTAACCTTATCTACCTTTGCCATTTTAAGTCCAAACTCTACATTTTGGGCTATATTTAAGTGAGGAAATAATAGATAGTCTTGAAATACTATTACTGCACCTCTTTTTTCAACTGGTATATTTAAAATAGAGCTATCTCCGATGAGTATATCTCCATTATCTGGCTTTAGAAGACCTGCTACTATATTTAGTGTTGTTGTTTTGCCGCAGCCAGAAGGGCCTAATAATGATATCATTTCCCCTTCCTTTACGACTAGATTCACATCATCAAGAACTTTTTTATTCCCAAAAAATTTTATAATATTCTTTAATATTATCTGTGACAAAGTAAACTCCCCTTATCTAATTCATAAAAAAGTAATTTCCACTTTTATAATATTTTTTTATAACCTTCTCCATTATTTGAAGGCAAATTAATGTAGTAATTATAAATACAACACTATAAACTGATGCCATCATTCTATCTCCACTTTGTACAAATGGAAACATCAGCATTGGAAATGTAACTATTCTACCTCCACCTATTAAAAAGGTTAAGAAATATTGACTAAAGGATACTGTAAATACCAAGCTTCCTGCCGATACTAAACCAGGTGCTATAATTGGTAACGTAATATTTGTAAAGGCTTGAAATGGATTAGCCCCTAAAACCCTTGCCTGCATTTCCATAGATTCTCCTGTTATTTCAAATACATTCTTTAATATCCGCACACTATATGGTATACAAGGAATCAAATGTACTAAGACTACTCCCATAAAGGTATTAGCTAGTCCTAGATTGATAAATGATAGGTGAATACCCATAGCAACTGCTACAGGAGAAACCATTAATGGAGCAAGAATTAGAAATTCTGCTATCTTCTTGCCTTTAAATTCATATAATGCTAATGCTTTAGCTGCAGGTAAAGTTATAATGAGTGTTATGACAGTGACTAACATTGATAAATAAACACTGCTTAATAGGGTACTAAAAGACTTACTTTTAGGGTCAAAAAAGTATTTTAAGCCTCTTATTCCTATTTCCCTAGGAAATATATTAGGCCATGACCAGTTCTTAGAAAAGCTCCATATTATTAATACAAGTAATGGTAATACTAATATGAATATCATTGAATACATTAATAATCTATAAATTATATTACGTTTTTCTCTCATGAAATCACCTATTATATTTAGAAATCAACTCAAAGGATTTATTGTATAACCAAACTAAAATTAAGGATACAAAGGTCAATATCATATTTATAACCATTGCATAAGGTCTATTAGCTAAGCTTGGATTTGTATATTCTATATATGCTTTAACAGGTAAAGCCTTTGGGGTAGTCGGTCCCAATAGAAAAGGAAGCTCATATGCCCCAAATGAAAATGCAAATATTATTATAAAAGAAGAAAGTATTGATGGCATAATTAATGGAAGCAATACATGAAAAAATACTTGCCTATTGTTTGCTCCAAGATTATGAGCCACAGCTGACAGTTTGTTATTGATGTTGCTTAGTATTGTATATACAACCATAGCTACGAAAGGTATCTCCTTCCAAAGATATGCTGCTATTATTCCGATACCATTTTTATCATATAGTAAAGAAGGAAATTGAGACTGCTCCTCTATGATTCCGATGCTGTATAGAAGCCTTGGCAATATTCCACTTTGAGATAAAATATTATACACTAGTAAGGCTGCAACAATATGTGGTACAACTATAGGAAGCTTGTAAATCATCTCTTCTATGCCTTTTCTGTGTTTACTTCTGAGAATAGAGTAAGCCAAGAGTACACCTAAAAACACTGCAATAATTGAAGATACCATAGATATATAAAGGCTAAAGCCAAGAGAAGATAGAAATCCTTGGCTAGTCAGCACTTCTTTATAATATTTAAGTGTAAATTCAGTTAAGCCTATTGCTCTAAAGTATCCTAAGCTTTGCATAAATGCCATAACAAGTCCTGATAAGAATATTCCTAATACGACTATCATAACAGGTATGAGCATAATAAATGGTTTTAACTTCTTTTCCAATCTTATTCATCCTTTTCAGGAACAGTTTCCATCCATATTTTTTCTATTATTGGTACTAAATCTGCTGGCATTTCTGGCACCCTATGATTTAAAAGCACATCCTGTGGAAGAGTTGCCTCTCCAAGTTCTATGCTATTAAATACTTCTTTTTCTTCATCATTTAGCTTGTTATTATCTAGTACTGGAAGGTCTCCCCATGTTTTAGGCACATACTTAGAAGCCTGAGCGTCAACACTTAATATATAGTCTATAACTGCTAAAGCACCTGATTTATTTGAAGCATTATATGGTATCGCTAAAAAGTGGGTATTTCCTATGGTACCTTTTTCAAAGATAAATGTCTTTGATGTATTAGGAAACTCTCCAGTTTCAATTTTTCCTGATGCTGAATTCGGATTATATGACATGGTCATTATGACCTCATTATCTGAATACATATTATTTAATAATCCACTTTCTGCTGGATAAGTATTTCCTTCCTTCCATAGATACGGCTTTAACTCAATAAGATAATCTATAGCTGGCCGAATTGCTTCTCTTACTATTTCTTCATCTGCTTCCATATCCATAAATTGTTCATGACCTACTATATCATAAATTATATTTCTCACGAAAGCACTACCTGTGAAATCTGGAGGTGCAGGATAAGTAAATTTACCTGGATTGTTCTTAGCAAATTGTAGTAGCTCTTGGTGGTTGCTAGGGACATTATCTACCTTAGCGCTATCATATATCATTACAAATTGAGCTTTCCCGAAGGGTGCTTCTAAGCCTTCTACCGGATAGCCAAAGTCATACTTTACCTCAACTGAATTCTTATCTACATATTTATTGAAGTTTGGAAGCTTGTCAGTAAATGGTCCAAATAGTAGGTTATTTTCCTTTGCAGTAAAGAAATTTTCCCCATTTATCCAAACTACATCTATTTTTCCATTCTGTACATTTAGCTGCTTCTCATTAAGTAGGCTATTTAGTATTTCATCTATATTTATTCCTACCCTATTTATGGTTATATCGTATTCTTCTTTTAATTTATTTGCTAAATATCCATCAATCCAACTATTAGTCTTTTGATCTCCACCATATCCATAGAAGTTCACAGTAGTCCCTCTGGCTTCTTCTAAAATTGTGTCCCAGTTCTTTTCTGATAAATTATACTCTTTAGTATCATCCTTGCTACAGGCAGTTACTACAAGTAATAAAGATAATGTCAGTAGAATTAATATAAGTTTTTTCATTAGTACTTCCCCCTTACTCATAGAAAGTTCTTCTATATAGGTCATTAAAGTAGAACTTTTCTATTCGTTATAAAAAAATTAATTGATATAATATCACTTAGACTAGCTTATATAATGCTCCTAAAAAAATATATCTGAACTAAGGTATTATATCAATCCTATTGTAGCAAATTTCAATTGCTTTTTGTTGTGATAAGTTTTGCACATCTATCAAACATGCTAAATTATCGCATTTTCTCTGTTATAGTATTTATTGATGATACAGCGTCTGATTATAGATATTTTCTATGACACTTACAGGTACTTCCTAGAAATGATAGGTGTGGTGCTATATAATAAATTATGAAAATATAAGAAACGAGGAGTTTGTATGAAAAAAGTTATATTTGATTGTGACAACACAATGGGACTGTATGGAAAAGATGTGGATGATGGTCTGGCTCTTTTGTACCTTCTTGGCAGAAGTGACATTGAGCTAATAGGAGTTACGACAACCTTTGGAAACAGTACAATTGAGGATGTTCACAATAATACTGTAAAGATGTTTGATGAACTAAATATAAACCATATACCGCTAATTAAAGGAGCTGCATCTATAGATGACAGACAAAGTAATGCATCACAATTTCTAGTAGACATGGTTAATAATGCTCCTTCAGAGATTACGGTTCTAGCTACCGGTTCTTTGACTAATCTATTTGGAGCTTATCAACTTGATAACAACTTCTTTACAAAGGTAAAGGAAATCGTACTAATGGGTGGGATAACTAAACCCTTAATAATAGAAGGAAAGGTCATGAATGAACTGAATTTTTCTTCAGATGCTTTAGCTGCATATACTGTATTAAGCTCTGGTGCCAAGGTTACTATATTAACTGGACATATATGCCTGCAGGCTTTTTTTGGAAAAAAAGAATTTGAGCGTTTAATGAATGATGATACTATAGAAGCTTATAGATATATAAAAAATAAATCCTACGAATGGTACAAATATTTCATTGACTTATACAACTCAAAAGGATTCTACAACTGGGACATTGTAGCTGCCGTGTATATTAGCATTCCTGAGCTTTTTGATGAAAACTTTGAAAATGTTGTGTCTACTGTAGATGATTTAAAAACTGGATTTCTTAAGATAGATATTTATTCATCCAATAGTTATAAAATCAATATTCCTTATGTTATAAAGAATGTGAATAAATTTAATGAAATTATATTTGAGGCTTGGAAAAATGCAGAAATAGGGAATTTAGTAATTTCACCTAATGACACTCAAAAGAACTAAGGGGATAGATTCTGATCTATCCCCTTGCTTACCTAATTATCTGTTATTCCATCCAAATCCATTCATCATGCCCTGTCTTTGACCTTGGCCGTTCATCATTCCTCTTCCAAAGCCTCTTCCCATTCCTCTAGTATTATCATTTAGGCAATCTCCTGGGAAATTAAAGCCATTTTCTTCGTGATATTTTTCCATGTACTCAATTCTCTCATTAAATAGCTTAGCTTGCTCTTCTGTGATTTGTCCTGATTTAACTGCTTCATTAACTTTTTCTTTTTTCCAGCTAATCATATCTTTGAACCAGCTTGGAATGTCAGTTGCAGTTTCCGCAAATGCCATTGCTCCAAATGAAAGTACCAAAACAGCTACTACTGATAAAACTAATATTTTCTTTTTCATAACTAAATACCTCCTTATATGTTTGGTAACTTAATTATAAGAAGAAAATGTGAAGGAAATATGAAGTTATTTTATTAGCCCATTATATTGCCTCTTTTATTCCGTTACCAAACTGCTGAGTATATAAACCTTCATATATACCACCTAACTCTAGCAGTTCACTATGTGTTCCTCTCTCAGCTATTTTCCCATCCTTTAAAATTAATATTTCATCTGCATCTTCAATAGTAGATAATCTGTGTGCTATAACTAAAGTTGTTCTACCTGACATTAATTTATTTAACGCTTCTTGAACTAGCTTTTCTGATTCTGTATCTAGAGAAGAAGTTGCTTCGTCTAGTAAAAGTAATGGAGCATCCTTTAGTATTGCTCTTGCAATAGCTATTCTCTGCCTTTGTCCTCCCGAAAGCTTGGTGCCCTTTTCCCCTACAAATGTGTCGTATTTATCTTCCATATTCATTATAAAGTCATGAGCATTAGCCATTTTAGCTGCATTTACCACCTCTTCATAAGTAGCATCTTCCCTTCCATGTTTTATATTATCCATAATAGTTCCTGAGAACAGGTATGCATCCTGTGGGACATATGCAATATTTTTTCTTATGTTTCTAATTGGCTGGTTAGCAATTGAATTTCCACTTATGCCAATATTGCCTTCCTTAGGTGGATAAAGATTTAGTAACAGCTTGAAAATAGTACTTTTACCTCCGCCACTAGGACCAGCTAGTGCATAAACCTTGCCTTTAGGCACACTAAATGTAAGCTCTGATAAAACCTTTTCATCATCATATTCAAAGCTGACATTATTAAAGCTAATTTCACTATTTTCTTCTATCCCACAGTCCCCAATTACCTGGAAGCTTTCAGGCTCTTCTTCCTCATCTAATATTTCAAACAATCTATCTGCAGAAGCAAGTGAGCCCTGAAGCTCAGATATAAAATCTCCAAGCCCTCTAGCCAGTGAACTTACTCCATTTTGAAGCTGAACAACTGCAATAATTACTCCTACTGATATCTCGCCTTTAATTGCCAGGTACGAGCCTACACCTACAATCCCTCCAAAGCTAATTATTCCAATAATATTATTCATAGCTGAAACTATGGCTTTTTGATTTACCCTATCACGTGAAACCTCAAAAACTTTTGTATTATTTTTATTATATTTACCTAATATCACATTGCTGATATTAAAACTTCTAATAATGTGCATTCCTTCTAATAAATCTGTCAATCTTTCATTTAGCTTAGATAAATTTTCCTGTATCTTAAGACTCATGTTTTTCAATACTTTTGCATAGTAGATATTTACAAAAAGGCTTAGTCCTCCTGTTGCAATGGATATACCTCCTAAACGCCAATCTAAAATAAATGTAAATATTAAAGTGCCTATTCCCATTAATATTCTAGATGAAAAATCAATAAAGTAATTTGAGTATGCCTTTTCAACCTCGTTAATATCATTAGTAAGTCTAGAGACTAACTCACCACTATGTCTCCCTTTTATAAAGGTAAGTGGAAGAACATTTACTTTAGAAAATACATTCTTTCTAATATTACCAGTAGTCACCGCAGCAGAACATTGAGCCATGTAAGTAAATATGGGGTAAGTTGCAAATATGATTATGACATATATTCCGTATTTTTTTATTGCATTTATCATCGTTACCCATTCTTTTGCTGTTATGGCATCAAACATATCCTTGAATATCAGTGAAAGAAATACCTGCATTAAAAGTCCAAATATTGAAATCACTAATAACCCAAATGAATATGGAATAAATGATTTTCCCATAAACTTAAAGATTCTTAGAAAGCTGCTATTCTTTTTCAATTAAACCACCTCTTTTCTTAAGGTAAATTCCTGATTTTTAAGCTGCTTGTTATAAAGGTCAGTATAAACTCCATTTAGCTTAATTAATTCATCATGACTTCCTTCTTCAACTATTTTCCCATCTTTTAAAACCAAAATCCTGTCTACATTTCTAATAGTCGATAGTCTATGGGCTATAATTAAACTAGTTTTTTTTCTAATAAATTCATCTAAAGCTTCTTGAACTAAGGCTTCAGATTCTGTATCTAGGGCAGAGGTTGCCTCGTCTAAAAGAAGTATAGGTGCATCCTTTAATATCGCCCTAGCTATAGATAATCTTTGCTTTTGTCCTCCTGAAAGGGTATTCCCCAGTTGACCTACTACTGTTTCATATCCCTTATCAAATTCGTTTATAAAACTATCTGCATTAGCGCTTTTAGCTGCATTAGTGATTTCTTCATCCTTAGCATTTAGCTTTCCATAATTGATGTTCTCCCTTATGGTTTCAGGAAATAGATATGTATCTTGAGATACTAATGCAGAGCTGTTCCTAAGGCTATTTAGATTCCATTCTTTAAGCTCCTTATCTCCTACATTTATTTCGCCACTGTACTTATCATAATAACCGAGCAATAGATTAATAACTGTACTCTTTCCTCCACCACTAGGTCCAACTAATGCAACTGATTCTCCTTTTTTAATAGTAAAATTAAGTCCATTTAATACATTTTCTTCGCTATTTGGATAAGAGAATTCCACATTATTAAAGCTAATAGCATTTATTGTCCCATTTACTTCAAAATTAAGCCCATCTATTCTTTCTTCCTCTGCATCTATTATTTCAAAAACCCTGCCAGCAGCTGCTAGGCTACTCTTCGACTGTCCTAATAACCTAGGAAAATAGCTTATTGGGTGAGTCAAATAGTTTAGTAAATTTATAAATGCTAGTAAACTTCCCACAGTCATAGTGCCTTCGATAGCCCAATATCCACCTATAATAAATGTTGTGAAAAAAGGTATTATTCCTAGTACTAAGGAAAAGCTCTCTAATACTGCCATTACTTTTGCTAGGCGTTTCCCGCTTTTCACACTATCATTGACAGCCTCATCATGTTTTTTCCCTAGGCTTTCCTCAAGATTATATGCTTTGCAAATCTCTATTCCTCCAATGACGTCTTGAACAATAGAATTTACTTTCCCAAGCTTTTCTTGAAGCTCCTTGCTTATCTTTCCTATAGGTGCACTCAAGACACTTGCACCTAAAATCAATATAGGAGTTAATATTAAGCTTATTACAGTGAGCTTCCAACTTAAAATGCACAAATATATTAAAGCTCCAATTGCAGAAAGAGGAATTAAAATCATCTCTGATACTGTAGTAGATAAAAATGTCTTTATTTTGTCAATATCATTAGTTGCCCTTGAAACATAGTCCCCTGAATGGTTCTCTTCCAGCTGGCTAATAGGAATACGTACTACCTTCTCAGCTATTAGCTTTCTTAGTCTAGTTATCCCAGATTCAGTATATATCCCATGTAACCTATTCCTAGAATAAACTAATAACGTATCAATTATAAAAATAGCAACACCAAAGTAAATAGTTTGTTTGAAAAGAGCCATATCCCTGTTAGTAGCTGCGTCAAGAAATTCTTTTATAACATAGGATGTTATTATATTTGTTGCTGCCATAAAAACTGAACATACTAATCCTATAACAAAGTAGGATTTTTGAGGAAAGATCCTAAGTAACCTCTTGAATATCCCCATATCAGTCTTATTCTCCAATATTATCACCTCTATACAATATTTTCTAATTAAGATTATATTATTCTAAATTAAAAATGTCAATATTGATATTAATATTTTTAATAATTTAATTAAAAATATTAATTAATATTAAATATATATAAATATAGTACCTTTATTTCAAGATTTATTTTCTTAAATCTCGAAATAAAGGTGCTAAAAAAAGCCAAGGTTCCTGTCTCCTTGGCTCTCCTTTATTTAGATATTTCTTTTACCATTTGATAAATAGTCCTTACTCCTACTCCTGTCCCGCCTTCAGCAATATATTCGCTGCTTTTACTTGTAAAAGCTGTGCCTGCTATATCCATGTGTATCCAAGGTTTATCTTGTACAAATTCTCCAACAAATAGAGCTGCTGTTATGGCTTGAGGATTTCCTGCAGAGTTTGTCAAATCTGCAACATTTGATTTAAGTAACTCTTTGTATTCTTCAAAATGAGGCATCCTCCATACCTTTTCTCCTGTTACCTTTGAAGCCTCTTCTAAAGCCTTATAAAATTCGTCATCATTAGATACTACTACTGTAGCTGATGAGCCTAATGTAACTACGGCTCCTCCAGTCAATGTAGCTATATCTAGTACCTTTGTTGCATTTTCTTTTTCGATTATATAGTGAATAGCATCTGCCAAAGTCAATCTACCTTCTGCATCTGTACTTCCAATAAATATAGTCTTTCCTGCCATAGAACCAATAATATCTCCTGTTCTATATGCATTACCATTAATCGAGTTTTCACATGCTGCTACTACTGCCACTATATTTACTTTTAACTGTCTTTTCGCTATTGCTTCTATAGCTCCAATTACTGAAGCTGCTCCCCCCATATCACTCTTCATATTTACCATTCCATTTTTGGGTTTAACGCAAAGACCACCGCTATCATAAGTAAGGCCTTTTCCTACTAGACCTATAATATTCTTTTTATTCTTCTTGTCACCAAAATATCTCATAACTACTAGCCTTGGCCTATTTTCAGAAGCTCTCCCAACAGCTAAAAAAGCTTCCATTCCCAGTTCTCGTATCTTATCTTCCTTTAAGACTTCAACCTCAAAACCATTTTCTTTACCTGTTTTTTCTGCAATAGCAGCTAATTTAGCAGGAGTTAGTACATTTGCAGGCTCATTTACCATATCTCTAGCTAGAATAGTGGCTTTACTTAAAATATTACCTTCTTCTGTTCCCTTATTAATATCCACTATTTCATCTGCATTCTCCCCAACAAGATATATATTGTTAATAGGATTCTCTTTCTTGTCTTTAATATATTTATCAAATTTATAGCTTCCTAATATGACTCCTTCTGTCATTGCCCTTGTTATTTCACTTAATGAGAGTTGTTTATTATCTCTTATTGGATAGATATCTATGTTTTTTGCTTTAAACTCTATAGCCTCTTTAATAGCTTTTGCAAAAACTTTCCTGAGTTTTTCTAAATCTAATTCTTCTTTATTTCCTAATCCCAATAAAACTACTTTCTTAGGATTATCTTTTCTCGCTAATCTGAAGCTCTGAATCTCATTATATTTTCCTAAAAACTCCTCTTCACTTAATAAGTTTTTTACCATATATTCAACTTCTTTTACAGGAAAACTAATATCTGAGTCTACAATCCCTTCATAATATGGTAGTGCAATTACCTCCGAAAAACTATCGGTAGATTTTTTTGTTTTCACTTCAAGTAACATATAAGCATCTCCTTCCTATATTTTAAGTTTTCATAATATTACAGTTCTATATATAAACTAATTTTCCTCCAACAAATATTCATATGTATATTTTTATTTCTTTATAATACACATGAACTATACAATATTATTTGATTGGAGGACTTAGTTTGATATATGCCATCTTATTATTTTTTATTGGTTTATTATTAATAATTAAGGGTGGAGACTGGTTCACTGAGTCTGCAATTTCACTAGCTAGAGCCTCAGGTCTTCCAGAAGTTCTCATTGGAGCCACTATTGTTAGTCTAGCTACAACTTTACCTGAAGCAATTGTTTCTATATCTGCAGCTGAAGATGGATATACTACCATGAGTGTGGGAAATGCAATTGGCTCAATTATATGCAACATTGGTCTAGTACTTGCTTTTATAAATGTAACAAAACCAAGTAAAATAACAAGCAATTTTTTTAGGCTAAAATCCATACTTTTAGTTTCTTACTTTATTATAATGTCCTATTTAGCAATTGATGGCACAGTTTGTAAAACAGATGCACTTTTACTTATTGCTATGTTAATTATCTATGTTTTTTTTGATTTCTTTATTCTTAAAAATAAAATAGGTAAAAAAAATGCTAGTGAAAAGTTTGAACTACATTCCAAAATGAAATTAAGGGTTGGAGTATTTTTCATTGTAGGAGCCATATCAATACTAGCAGGTGCTGAATTGTTGATACATAGCGGTGTAATCATAGCAAAAGGCATCGGTGTCCCCGAGTCAGTGATTGCTCTGTCAATAATTGCATTGGGTACATCGCTACCTGAATTTGCAACTGCTCTTACATCTCTTAAAAAAGGCTATGCTAACCTAGCTATTGGAAACATAGTAGGAGCTAATATACTAAATATTACTATGGTAATTGGAATATCGGCTTTGACCTCTCCACTTGACATAATAAGACAGAATATATTTTTAGATTTTCCCGTTGCCCTTCTGTTGATATTGATTCTAGTCATACCATCATTTATTAGAAAAAAGATTTATAGAGTCCAAGGGATTATCTTATTATTTGTATATGTTGCATATGTAGCATTCTTGTATAGCGTTTATCTATAGATGAAGTAAAAAGAAAACAGCCTCAGCTCGTTGGAATATCGGGCTTTGGCTGCTTAAAATAATTAATCTTTATTACCTTATGCTTCATATTTTGGCTATATTATTTTTTATCAATTCTCTCCATAACTTGTAAAATGATAAGAGCAATTGAACCTCCTATTAAAGCAGTTAGTAGCTGTGGAAAGCTTAAGGCTGCCTTTATTGGCGGTTTCACAGTTAAGAAATAATTTACTACAGAGTACAGCAATCCAAATTTCAATAACGCTGCAACAGCAACTCCTACTACCCTACTTCGTTTCTTTAATAAAGAGTAAGTAAGTACATATAAAACATTGCCACACACAATATATGGTACAACAACAATCATTGCAGGAGGTGTAACTCCTAAAACTACAGCCATAAATGGTGTTATCAGTCCAATAGCTGCAGCCCAAGGCAGTCCACACATCTGAGCAGCAATGATTAGTACTGCGTTAATGCCTGAACCAGTAATAAGTTGCCCCATTTTTACAAATTGAAATACTAAAGCAATTGCTAATAGTATAGCTGTTCTTGTTAATGTTTTTGTTTTCTTATTCATATATATCACCTAATATCTTTCTCGCTTTATATAATGAGTGTGTAGTAGGTGGTGAGCCTTATGTCCGTTAGCTTTCCCTAGGTATTCATCATATAAAGCTTTAATTTCTGGATTATTATGAGATTTTCTTAAAGGCATTTCTCTATCAATAGTATATAATCCCTGTGCTCTTTGCCTGCACACTTCATCTGTCTTATCCTTATCCATAATAATTGGCTGTCCTCCGCCGTTTATACAACCTCCTGGGCATCCCATTATCTCTATGAAATGATAATTAGCTTCTTCATTTCTAATTCTATCTAGAAGTCTACCTGCGTTACCTGTACCATGAGCAACAGCCACCTTTACATCAAGATCTCCTATCTTTACAGTAGCTTCCTTAATGCCCTCAAGTCCTCTTACTGGAGCATACTCTATTTCTTTTAAATCTTGTCCTGTCAATATATCAGCTACAGTTCTCAAAGCTGCTTCCATAACGCCACCTGTAGCACCAAATATTACTGCAGCACCTGTAGATTCTCCCATAACCTTATCGAAGCTTTGGTTTTCTAAGGATTTAAAGTCTATTCTAGCTTCCTTTATCATCTTGGCTAGCTCTCTAGTTGTAATAACTGCGTCCACATCCTTGAATCCGTTTACAGATAGTTCTTCTCTTGCAGATTCATATTTTTTAGCTGTGCAAGGCATAACAGATACTACAAATATTTTTTTAGAATCTATGCCCATTTTCTCTGCATAATAAGATTTGGTCAATGCCCCAAGCATTTGGTGAGGAGATTTACAACTTGACAAATTATCTAGAAAATCATTGTGATAATGTTCACAATATTTTATCCAGCCTGGTGAACAAGATGTAATCATTGGAAGTTTTCCACCATTCTTTATTCTGCCTAATAGCTCAGTACCTTCTTCAATAATTGTTAGGTCTGCTGCAAAATCTGTATCAAATACTCTATCAAAACCTAATCTTCTAAGTGCAGTTACCATTTTCCCTTCTACATTAGTCCCTACAGGCATACCAAACTCTTCTCCTAAAGCAACTCTAACTGCAGGAGCAGTCTGGACAACAACATACGTATCATTATTTTCTAGGGCATCCCATATTTTATTCCTATCATCCTTCTCTCTTAATGCGCCAACAGGGCACACCTTTATACATTGGCCACAATTTATACAAGCAACCTCTGACAAGCTTTTGTTAAAAGGAGCAGATACTACTGTTTTAATTCCTCTCCCAGCAAAATCTATCACAGCTGTTCCCTGAACACTTTTACATACGCTTATACATCTTCCACAAAGTATGCATTTGTTTGGATCTCTCACTATTGAAGGTGACATCTGGTCAATATCATAAACATTTTTTTCTCCCTGATATTCCAGCCCATCTACTCCCATTTCTTCAGCAAGCTTTTGAAGTTCACAGTTAAGATTTCTGGAACAAGTGAGGCACTCTCTCTCGTGCCTTGCAAGAATGAGCTTAAGAATTGTTGCTCTAGCTTCTCTAACTTTTTTTGAGGCTGTTTTAACTTCCATACCTTCTGAAACAGGTAAAATACAGGATGCTTGGAGAGTCCTGGCCCCTTTCACTTCTACAACGCACATTCTACAAGCACCAACTTCATTGATTCCCTTCAGGAAACAAAGGGTTGGTATATGGATGCTTAATCCTCTAGCAGCTTCTAAAACGGTTGTCCCCTTTGGTACTTGAGTCTTGATACCATCAATCGTAATGTTAACGTTTTCCATAACATTTGTCCCCCTATAATAAATATTGAATTATATAAAAAAGGCTCCTAAAAAGAATTATAAGGTAGCCTTTTTTGAGCCACTGCATAAGAGCGACTTGCACGAAATCAAAGATTTCTGCAATCTGCTTAAAGCTCATTCATAGAAAGTTCTTTTATATGAGATAATAAAGTAAAGCTTCCCTTTTCATTATAAAAAAGCTCCTTCTAAAAGGAGTTTTTTGTAATAGTAAACAAACCAATAGTTGTATAACAATATCGGTAGTTAAATATGGCTCCTTTCCAAACACGGGAGGCATGAATATTTCTATTCATACCCATAGGTTTATATTCCATAGACAATTGTCTTTAGGATTATAAACTCGGAATTATTCTATTATTATATAAATAATAATTTATTGTGATATTTGTGTCAATAGATTTTATTTCTTTTTAGATTTATATCTTAAGCTACTATCAAGTATACTTTTTCTTACTCTAATACTTTCGGGAGTAATCTCTAGTAGCTCATCTGCTTCAATAAACTCTAATGCTTCCTCTAGGCTCATAACATTAGGTGGTGAAAGTCTTAGAGCATCGTCTGTGCCTGATGCTCGAGTGTTTGTAAGTTGTTTTTTCTTACATACATTTACTTCTATATCATCAGACTTTGCATTTTGACCTACTACCATACCTTCATATACTTTAGTTCCTGGTGTAATAAATAAGGTTCCTCTTTCTTGTGCTGCATATAACCCATATGTTACAGCTTCTCCAGATTCAAAAGCTACTAATGAGCCTTGAGGTCTTCTTGGAATATCTCCTTTATATGGCTGATATCCTTCAAATACTGAATTTAATATACCATTACCTCTAGTGTCAGTCATAAATTCTGAACGATACCCTATAAGCCCTCTAGCAGGTATTAAAAATTCTAATCTAGTATATCCTCCAGTAGGCTGTGTCATAGTAACTAGCTCTCCTTTTCTTTGTCCAAGTTTTTCTATGACTGAACCAACAAATTCTTCTGGCACATCTATAGTAACTTTTTCTATAGGTTCATGTTTCTTTCCCTCAATAGTTCTAAATAAAACCTCTGGTTTTGAAACTTGAAATTCATAGCCTTCTCTTCTCATAGTTTCTATTAAAATAGAAAGATGAAGCTCTCCTCTTCCTGATACTTTAAATGAATCTGTTAAGTCGGTTTCTTCTACTCTTAAGCTTACATCAGTATTGAGTTCTTTAAATAGTCTTTCTCTAACCTGTCTTGATGTTACAAACTTTCCTTCTTGACCTGCAAAAGGACTATTGTTAACTGAAAATGTCATAGCTATAGTTGGCTCTGATATTTGCACGAAAGGAAGTGGCTCAGGACGCTCAGGTGAGCAGATTGTATCTCCTATGTGTATTCCTTCAACACCAGATACTGCTATTATGCTTCCTATTTCCGCACTTTCTACTTCAACTCTATTAAGCCCTTCAAACTCATATACCTTCGTAATTTTAACTTTTTTCAATACATCTGGCTCTAAATAATTAACTATTACTGCCTGTTCATTTACATTGATACTACCTCTTTCTACTTTTCCAATCCCTATTCTTCCTACATACTCATTGTAGTCTATTGTAGATATTAGAACTTGAAGAGGTTCAGCTTTTTCTCCTTCTGGAGCTGGTATATATTCTAGTATAGTCTCAAATAAATCTTCCATATTATCTTTTTGAGTATTTATGTCTAATGAAGCAGTTCCACTTTTAGCAGATGCAAATACAAATGGACAGTCTAGCTGACTATCATCTGCACCAAGTTCAATAAATAAGTCTAACACTTCATCTATAACTTCATTAGGTCTTGCTTCTGGTCTATCTACTTTATTTATACATACTATTACTGGTAGATTTAATTCTAATGCTTTTTTTAATACAAATTTTGTCTGTGGCATAGCACCCTCAAAAGCATCAACCACTAGTATTACACCACTTACCATTTTAAGAACACGCTCAACTTCTCCACCAAAATCCGCATGTCCAGGAGTGTCTATTATATTTATTTTTGTACCTTTATAGTGTACAGCAGTATTTTTTGATAGTATTGTAATACCTCGTTCTCTTTCTAGGTCATTTGAGTCCATAACCCTTTCAGTAACTACTTGATTTGCTCTAAAAGTACCACTTTGTCTCAAAAGCTGATCTACAAGCGTAGTTTTACCGTGATCAACGTGGGCGATTATAGCTAAATTTCGTATATCATCTCTTTTTGTTTTCACTATTATTCCTCTTTCCAATTAAAATTCCAACAAAAGTTATTTTATCACACTGAGTATAAAAATCAATAAAAGAATGAATATTTAACTGTTTATTATTAGTTTTGTCAATTTAAATATATATATTAATCCAATTCATACCTAAAAATTCTCTTCAGCAATTAACAGAAAATAATTATATGTCATGTTAAGTATTTCTCTTCTTAACCTATTAATTCAATTCTTCCTGCCTTTTAAAGCGCCTCATATACCAAATCATAATTTTTAGGATTTCTATACTGAATTAGTGCTCTTTGCATTGCTTTCTCATAAGGAGTCATATGAAACATTTGTATGGGTTCTTAGCTTGTCCGCTTTTTTAATGCAACTCTTTACCCAATGTGGTATCTCTATGTTTTCTAAAATTTCTTTCGTTGTCATCCAATAAACTTCTCCTACCTCATTAGGTGATGCACAATAAGGCTCTCCCTTTTCAATCTTACAGAGGAATATTACATCTATAACAGGTCCCCATTTTTTAGATATAAATCCTATGCTATCAACGTATTGCATATCTTCACTAAGCTCTATGCCTACTTCTTCCATTACTTCTCTTCTCAATGTATTTTCAAAAATATTATATTCTTCTCCTTCATTCTCCACCTTGCCCCCCACCATTGCTATTATCCCAGGTGCGTATTCTTCTTTCTCACTTCTTTTTATCATAAGCCATTTATGGTCTCTATATATGGCACCTACAACGTTTATTACATTTCTAATGCAGTCCATAATTGTCCTCCTAAAGTACATATATTGACTAGTTTCTACTATAACCTTATATATAGTTATATCATTTTTAGACTTTCAATGCTATAGAGAACAAAGATACAACTTAAAATCCACCTGTTCCAGGTGGATTTTAAGTTTACCTATTTTCTTTTTCCCAATCTACTTCAGGTGGTTCTATTTTAACATTGTTTGTCTTGGATTTAAATGTATTTACCCAAAATGGTTGAGTTGGTAGCTTTTTAGATGGCTCTCCAAACTCAAAATATTCATAGCCGTCTCCTTTTATAGTCTTAAGTCCATGAAGCTCTTGCCATTCTTCATCAGTTAATCTCTTGTCACTAATAAATTCATAATAGGAATATACTCCTCCTCTTGTTAAATATAACTTGCCCTCAACAGGTACAACTACGTAGATTTCATCAAAATATCCCGTTCCCATACTTAGGTAATGGCTGCCAGGCAGTGTTGCTACATCTGATACAAGCATTGCACTTTTTTCAATTGGATAAGTGCCATTAAGTAGCTCGTCTTTAGATGCACTTCCGAAGATATAATCATATTGTATTGCTTCAATTGTACCTCCTACCCATAATAAACTGTTTTTTTCATCATCTGTGAGAGGTTCATTATTAAGCTCCTTCAATGAAACTGTTATTAACAGCTGCAATAATTCAATGTTCCTTTTACTGCCTTCTTTGAAAGCATCATTTAGTAGCCCTCTAGACTTTAAATTCTGTGTAGTATAATCTATTAACCAAAGCAATGTATCATATAATTCTATATTTGGCTCAACATAGTGCTGGTCCCAAACTGGCATTGCCCCACCAGCCTCTGCTACCGGCTGCTTTCCGTATAAAACAGTATCATGCTTTAATTCTGCATAACTAGATAGTGCAGCATTTAAGGATTTATTCTTCCAAGCATTATTAGTCATAAAAATAGGCATTCCAGAATTATTATCAAATTCGGTTAATTGTTTTTTAATTGACCATAGCCATCCATTATATAGATTACTTTTCCATAGCTCGTCCTTATAACTCCTCACCGCTGCCTTTAGTACATTATATTTTTCTTCATATAAAGGCCATGCTTTTTGAGGTTCATAAACTTTAAATAACAAGTCTTCTCCATGCTTACTTCCCAATACTCCCATTACATCTAATCCATTTGGGACAGGCCTTTTCTGTGGCTCCATTAGTTCCTGCATTATATACCCATCTAAAATATATCTCTGCCCCATAAATTTAAAGTTTTTAGTTGGGTCTTTTTCTACAAACTTGCCTACTATTTGGGGCTCTCTTAAATCCTTCACCCCTTGGTGGAGCTTATCATAGTAGGATTTGTCAATGAATTTATTGACATTTGCATCCTTACCAAATACAGAAATAATCATATCTTTCATATCTAAAATATTTATGTCATCTGATTGCCCTACATAAAAACCTGTTGGCTCATAAATATTATTCCATGCTTTAACATCATTAGTTCCATTATAGTCCATAAAAACTGTATAAGTTAACAAAAGTGCCTTTAATGTATTTTCATAATATAATTCATCTGTCTTCAAGTCCATTAACTCAATAGGAGTGAAACCATACCACATCATGGTCTTAAAGAAGTTTTCAAGTGACTCATTTTTTGTATAATGACCTCTTACTGTAAATTGTGAATAATCAAGTACATTTTCAAATAAAGATGAATCTTCCTGCCCCGATGCATTTTGGATAAGACTATATTCTTTCTTTGCTAAATCTAAAATATCATTATCTACAGCTTTCTCTATCTTTTCATTTCCTGATACAAGCATTTTAGCAACTAGAAAATATGCTATGTTTTTTTTCTGTATTTCTTTCAGTTCATTATCCTCTATTTGTTCTAGCAAAGAGATAGATTTGCTTAGCATCCTATCTGTTAATGAATCCAAATCTTTGAACAAATATTCTGTTTCAACATTAAGAAGTGATTTCTCATAAAACTGGTGGTATAGATGCAATACTGTGTCTGCTGTAATAAAATTAGGTATGTCTGAATACTCATTTTCTTCATATATGTAATGTATTTTTGTTCTCCTACTAGGCAGCACAACAAATCCATTTCTAGAAAGCATTTTCTTCTGTTCATCAGTAAATCCAGAGAATCGATGTATGTTTTCAATATTAGAAAGGTCTTCTTTTATAGTATAAGGCTTGACATTAGCTTCGTAATTAGTAGATTTATAAGGTACTTGAATATTTTTAATTTCCTCTGGTACTGTCCAATTCATACTAGGTTCATTTATGTCTACAATATCTTCTTGTGTATTAGTAGGTTCATCATCTGTATTATTAACATTATTGCCCCTGGTGCAACCAAACAAAATACTATTTAGTATGATTATTACAATTAAAAGCTTACTTATCCGTCTCAATCTATTCCCTCCCATTTTAATCAATTTCTATAATCTGCCCCTCTTTTACCATTAACTTTACAGAAGCTTTTTTATCTTGATTTTTATATACTAGCTCTAATAGATTATAATCTAAGTATTTTACCTCTTCTATTGTATCATAGAATTCACTTTCAGCCAAAAGCTGGAAACCAAAATCTAGCCAATAATAAACTAGTAATCTCTCCCTTCCTTCTTCATTTTTATCGATAACTACTAACTCATCTCCTTTTATATCTAGAAAATCTATTATGTAAAAGTCTTTTAAATAATAGCCTAGCCTTGTTCCAGTCCATTTTTTATAGAGTTTCTCTCCATCCCAGTTGAATACAAAAAGTCTATTATTTACTTCCTTATCAAAGTGGGTTGATTTGTTCACTCCTATGATTACTTGAGGTACGTCAGTATAATCTATATTTCCTATTCTAATCTTCCAAGGAACAATAGTAGTAAAATCATATTCAGCTACCTTTTCCCACTTTGCACTTTTAGATGAACCTTCTCGCTTGTAAATAAAAATGTTTCTTTTTATATCAATTACATATTTTTCTTCAATAATTGCAAAGAGCCATTTTTCGTTAAATGCACAGTCTATTAGCCTTTGATTTGGTTTTAATTCTAATTTGCATTGAGCATCTTCCTGGCTAAATCTTATAAAAATTATGCCAAAGAATATAGCTATTAGAGCTATGAATGCAATTATTGTCCTTTTTTTATTTAATTGCAAGGAATTTACACTCCTTTATATGTTTTTAGTTAAATAACTTGCTATGGTATTTTAACTAATTATAAATATAGACGTTTTGTACGGCTTATTGTTCCATATCTTCACTAAATCTTTTGTATTTTTGTTTCAATATAAATTTAAAGGGTAAAATTAATATAGAAAAAACAAATAGTTTTTTATGAACTATAGATAAATTTAATAGAAAAGGGTGATTTTATGGCTGAAGAAATTAAAGCAGGTTGTACAAGACCTGAGTTGATGAAATTGCCAGAAGAAGAGATTAATGAAGAAGTAACACAAAACGTAAGGGAGGAGAAACAAAAAATGATTAAAGTAGGAAAACCTGCACCATTATTTAGTGCACCAGCATATTTTGATGGAAAGTTCGTAAATGTTAATTTGGAAGAATATAAAGGAAAATGGGTACTACTTTGCTTCTACCCAGGAGACTTTACTTTTGTCTGAGCTACAGAAGTTTCAGCAGTTGCTGAAAAATACAATGAATTAAAAGAATTAGGCGTAGAAGTTCTTTCTGTAAGTGTAGACTCTGCATTTGTACATAAAATGTGGAATGACCATGAATTATCTAAGATGATTGGAAAAGATATCCCATTCCCAATGGTAGCTGATCAAAATGGTAATATAGGAAAGCTATATGGAATTTATGATGAGGATAGTGGTGTAGAAACTAGAGGACGTTTCATAATAGATCCAGATGGAATAGTTCAAGGATTTGAAGTACTTACTCCACCAGTAGGCAGAAATGTGTCTGAAACAATAAGACAAATAAAAGCTTTTCAACTTGTTAGAGCTACAAAAGGTGGAGAGGTTACACCTTCAGGTTGGAAACCTGGTAAGACAACTCTAAAACCTGGTCCACATTTAGTGGGTAATGTATGGAAAGAGTGGAAAGTTAGCGAGGCTTTTGAAGACTAGTAATTTGCTCCTTAGCTTAATATAAATCTTAAGTTAAGGAGCAATTTTTTGTTTTTTCAACTAAACCTTTTTAGTTACAAGACTAATATATTGCCAACCTTTCATAGTGCTTATATAAAGAATGAAATTTTCCACTATATCTTTTCTTCCATGGCTTTCTCTTTCCGCAAAAATGGAGAATTACAGTATTATTTATAACATAATCCATATCATGAATACCACTACTCTTAATTTTGTAGTAGCGATAATATCTTGCATCATAATTATACAGAATTTCATCTAGTGTTTTTATGTTTTTAGAGTATAATGCATTTAGTATATCTTGATCTGGCATAATCAATTTTGAACGATTTTCTTCAACAAACCCAAATATACGCTTGTCATCAATAGATTGCCTTTGTTGTTCTAGATTCATTAGAAGTACCCCAGAGTTATAATATGCATCAATCTTATAAGGGTTTAGTCTTATTTTATTCACTTCTTTAACAGAAATAAAGTCATGGTATGCCGCTGCATACAAATAATCACTGATATTTGTATTATAAAGCTCTTTAATTGGATTTATAACAAGAATATCAGGATCTAAGTATAGTATTCTATCAAGTTCTTTAGGCAAAAATTTGTATGCCAATAAGCGATAGTACATTGCTTTAGTGTAATGAAGAAGAATAGGCGCATCATCAAAATAATTATCATCAATATCTACTACTTCTAATCTGCTACCATGTTTTTCTATATAATCACTTAAATTTTGTAATTCTTCCTGACTAATACTGGACTGCATTAAATAAATAGCAAACTTTTCTTCTGGATTATTGAGAAAAAGTGATTTAAGCATGACTTTCAAAGGTTTAATATAATTAGAATCCAAAGTAACTAGTATATTCAAACAAATCACCTCTATTATAACTTTTTTTATTAAAATTTAATTATCTAAAACCTGCTTGATTCTACTCTATAGTTCCTTTTACCTTATATGTCCTTAATGAAAGCTTATCAATTTTATAGATGAAAATCAATATAGACATCTTAAGAAATAAAATACCTAAAGATTATTATTTCTATCTTTAGGTATTTCATAATTTAACGTTTCAAATAAAATTTATAATGTAGAATTTTACTCCTTTTAAAGCCTTATCTTTAAAGCAAGTATATTTTTATTATTAGTTTGTTTCATTAATTCTTTAAATTATGGCAGCTGCTACAACTGCTACAACTATTGCAACCGCTACAACCTGCGCAACCACCTTTCTGTCTATTTCTTCTTATGCTCATTATAGAGAAAAATAATCCTACACCAATTAAAGCAACAATAATATAATCTACCATAATCTAGGTCACCTCTATTCTGAAGCAACAACATGCTTTTTAGAATTTAAATGGCTAATAATTCCTATTGCTAAAGCAATTGCAAGTATAACTCCAAAAACAATTAGTACAATGTCACCATTAATGACTACTCCCTCAGATGCAGCTTCCATTGCTCCAATATCTAGTACTTTTGGTACAGTCGCTTCAGTTCCTTTAAATATTATTCCCCCAACAACATTGACAATTAGTGCTAATATATATGCTAATCCTGTTTGGTATCCAATAGCAAAAAGTGTCCATTTCCAATTCCCAAATTCTCTTCTCATAGCTCCTATAGCCGCAAAGCAAGGAGCTGCAAATATAGTAAATACCATAAAAGCAAAGGCCGTTACTTGTGTAAAGGTAATATCAATTACTGACCCAACAGATGCAAACGTTGCTACTACAACTTCTTTAGCAATAAGTCCAGTAAATGTAGCAACAGCTGGTGCCCAAGAATCTCCAAATCCAAGAGGAATAAATATCCATTTGATGCTTTCTCCAATCTTGGCTAACATGCTTTGTTCTATCATTTCTCCTTCTAAATACTGTAGTGAGAAGCTAAATGATTGAAGTATCCATAACACAACACAAGCTACAAAAATAATGCTTCCTGCTTTTTTGATAAAGGATTTAGCTTTTTCATATAAAAAAAGAATTAGAAAAACTAAAGGGACTTTTTGCTTGTTATGGTAATGATACAAACAAAAAATCCCTTTATTTAAACTTTTCTCTAGATTATTTATAAAAAGTAACTTAAAATGATTTATAAAGTTTATAGATTCTACTAGCTCAATACTTTTAGCTGCAGCTAGTTAACCTTTTTATATACCCAAATTTATCTATATACTCTATCTCAACATATCCAGCAGGTGGACATTGAAAACGCCATATTTTATCTAAACCTAAATCAAGAAGGTATGTAATCATAGTCTGGATAATACCTCCATGGGTTACTATTATTGAATCCTTATCTTCTTCAATAAGCTTGTTTATAAAATCTTTTATTCTATTATAGACGTCTATCAGATTTTCTCCTTCTGGTATTCTATAGTTGACATAATCTTCAATCCAGGACTTCCACTCTTTAGCATAACTTTCTTGGATATGCCTTCTTTCTTTACCATCAAATATTCCAAAATTCATCTCTCTTAAATTGTCAACTATCTTTATTTCTTTATTTATTGATGCTGATATGACCTTGGCAGTAGTTAATGCCCTGTTTAAAGGACTTGAATATATTATTTCTATATTTTCATATCTTTTCAATGCCTCAGCAGTAGCTTTTATAGCTTTACTGCCTTTTTCAGTAAGAGGAAAATCCGTCCATCCACTGTATATACCACCTATATTTGCTTCTGTTTCTCCATGTCTAACTAAAATGAATTTCATGAATTTTCTTTAGCTGGTATGAGTCTTATAACTACTACTCAAACTCACTAAATCTTCACCTCCTATTTATATAAAATAAGCAAATTTATAAGTTACAAATGATTAATGTATATTTATTTAAACAAATTATATCATATTTTCTCCTCTATGCTTCCTTCAATTTGGATATATACATTGCATAGTTTCTACTTCATCTCTCTGAAGCTCATATAAACTCCAAAAAAGTAAAAAATAACAGAATATGTAAAAAGTACAAAAATAGATTTATAGTCAAATTCTCCTCTTAAAACGATACTCCTTAAGGAAACAGATGCATGAGAAAGAGGTAAAATATTTATTATTTTCTTTATGGCTAAAGGTAAGTTGTTCAAAGAGAAAAAAGTTCCACATAAAAAAGACATAGGTGTCATTATATAAGTTGTGAATCTATTCATATCATAATGGCTATCTATTGATAAGGCTGCACCATATCCAAATGCAGAAAATAAGAAGCTGTTTAAAAAACAAATTAATAAAAAGTAACCATTTATATTTATCTTGATTCCAAAAACATAGGATACAAGTACAATTAGTACAGTTGCATATATACCTCTTAAGGCTCCTGATAATATATGTCCTAATGCCATTAATGGCATTCTAACAGGAGAGGTTAAATAGTATTCAAAGCTTTTCTCATGTAATTTAGATATATTTATCCTCATAGCTACTGCGTTAAAGCTAGTGTTCATAGTAGAAAGAGCTATTATGCCTGGTATAATAAAGTGCATATAAGTTGCCCCTTCTATTGTCACATCTCTTCCAAGTCCCCAACCAAATGCTATAAGGTATAAAATAGGATTCATTAAAGCACTAGAAGTAATCTTGCCAATTCTTCTTTTGAAAAAAATAAATTCTCTCCACATTACAGTAAGTACTTCCATTTTATATTACCTTCCTATTTGTAAAATTATAAAATACATCTTCTAATGTAGTCTCCCTAAGAGTATAATTTGAACTCATAATTTCGGTAGTATATTTTATTACTTCTTCTTTATTCTTAAAAAATTTGTATTTGGTTTTCATCTCATTATCAAAGTACTCCATAGTGTAAGCTCCCAAGTCTTTCTTAAGGTTATCAGGAGTATCCTTGTCAATTATTTTTCCTTTGTCTATTAAACATACCTTATTACAAAGATAATCTGCCTCTTCAATATAATGGGTAGTTAGCAAAATAGTTTTACCCATGGCTTTCATTGCCTTCAGTATATCCCATATTTTTCTTCTGCCATTTAAATCTATACCTACAGTAGGCTCGTCTAAAAATATAATCTCTGGATCATTTATTAATGCTTTTGCAATCATTAATCGTCTTGCCATACCACCTGAAAGGTTCATAGCTTTTCTATCTTTATAACCTTCTAACTCCATAAACTCTAAAAGTTCAAATATCTTTTTTTTATAATCCTTAACTCTAAAAAGCTTTGCTGCAAAAACTAAATTCTCATATGCTGTAAGTTCTTTATCTAGATTAGTATATTGAGGCACTATTCCTAATATTTTTTTTACGTCCTTATTATTTCTGGTCATTTTCTGACCGTTAATGTATATATCTCCACAGGTTGGTTTCAATAGTCCTGTAAGCATTTTTATAATTGTAGTTTTTCCTGCTCCGTTTGGACCTAAAAGTCCTATAAAATCTCCATCATCGATATTTAAGCTCACATTATTTACAGCGATAAAATCATCAAACTTTTTTGTAACATTGTTTATTTGTATCATAAAGTATCACTTCCAAAATCTTTTATTTAAGCAATAGTCTTTTTAGGAATAAAGTATGGACAATTATTTATCTTATCCTCATATATATCTGCATCTATCCTAAAAACATTTTTCAATAAGCATTTTTTAATTATTTCATTTGGTGCTCCTAATTCACATAATTCTCCATCTTTTATCACCAGAATTGTATCCGAATACCTTGCAGCTTGATTTAAATCATGTAGAACCATGACTACAGTCAAACCTAAGGTTTCATTTAATTCTTTTACCAGCTCTAAAACTTCTACCTGATAAGATATGTCAAGAAATGTTGTAGGCTCATCAAGTAAAAGTATTTTAGGCTTTTGGGCTAAGGACATAGCTATCCACGCTCTCTGTCTTTCTCCTCCAGAAAGTGTTGCGACAAATCTCTTTCGCAGAGAACAAAGTCCTGTCTTTTCTAAGGCCCAGTCTACTATCTCCATATCCTCTTTTCTTAGTCTTTTTCCAAACTTCAAATGTGGGTATCGACCATAGGATACTAACTCTTCTACAGAAACATCTGAGGATACATTCTTTACTTGTGGTAATATAGCCAATTTTTGTGCAATAACCTTAGTATTAATTAGGTTTATATTAGTTTCATCTATATAAATATTGCCTTCAGATGGCTTTAAACATCTGCTCATAGCTTTGAGTAAAGTAGATTTTCCCGAGCCATTAGGTCCTATTATAGTTACTATTTGTCCAGAATTTATTTCAAAATTAACATTCTTAACCGCTTTTTTATCTCCATAATTTACGCTTATGTTTTCAATCTTCATTTTCATGTTAATACTCTCCCTTTCTTCTAAGTAAATATAAGAAAAATGGAGCACCTAATACTGACATTATAATTCCCACAGGTATTTCCGTCGGAGCAAATAAAAGTCTTGCTACTGTATCACAGAGCATTACTATACTAGAGCCTGTAAAAATAGATGCTGGCAGCAAATATCTATAATCTGAACCTATAAATAATCTAGTCATATGTGGCACTATAAGTCCTACAAACCCTAAAAGTCCTACAACACTAACTGCACTACCTGCTAATAGTGATGAGATTATAATAAACATGAATCTAGTTTTCTCTACATTTACTCCAAGACCTGTTGCTACTTCATCTCCTAACATTAAAATATTTAGTTTGTTTGGTATAAATAAAAGCAAAATAATTCCTATTGTTGCATATGGAAATATAGTAGTTACATGTTTCCAATTAGTTGCAGAAAGGCCACCAACCATAAATCCAATAACTCCAGCTACCTTGTTTGGAAAAAAAGTCATTATTGCATTTGTTCCTGCCCCCAATAGTGAAGAGACTGCCACACCTGCTAGTATTAAACGAGTAGGAACTACCCCCTCCTTCCAAGCTAAAAAATATATAAATAAAGTAGCTAATAATGCTCCTGTAAATGCTCCTATAGGTGCTAAATAATAAAAATCTGGAAGAAGTATTAAAATAATCAATGTCATAAGCCCTGCGCCAGATGAAACTCCAATTATATTAGGTCCTGCTAAAGGATTTCTCATAACTCCCTGTAGTATAGCTCCAGATAAAGCTAGACATGTGCCAACAAATGCAGCTACTATGGTTCTAGGCAATCTAACATTCCATATTATTTGATAGTTTACTGTAGATTTATCAAAAAATATGGAATTAATTATTTCCTTAGGAGATATATTCACAGCTCCATTTCCTATACTTATAAAAAAGCTGACTACGAAAATACATATGAAAATAAACAAAACAAACTTTTTTTTGATACCTTCGTTTTTTGTATTACTGCTGGTCATGTTTTTCAATTCCCCTTAGTATTAACATTTTATCTATAGGCTGTATAGTCTTAAAGACTATACAGCCATGTTTTTATTAATTAAATATTTCTGGATAAAGTATTTTTGCTAAGCCCTCATATGCCTCTGCATATCTTGCATTTGGCTTGTATAAATACAAGTCTTTTGGAAGAACTATATATCTTCCTTCCTTAACTGCAGTAAGTGATGCCCAAGCTGGATTATCTTCAACATCTTGCTTTAATCTTTCCATTATTTTTTCTTTGTCGCTTCCCATAGTTTGTACAAATATAAAGTCAGGGTCTTCTTGTATTATTTTCTCCATACTAAATGTTTTGGCGTTTTCTGGGTTAGTTTCTGAATCAGATATATTTATAGTATTTAAATCTTTAAGCATTTCTCCTACCATTGATTCAGAGTTTCTTACAGTAATATTTTTCGCTGTAGCAAACACTATTAAAGTCTTGTAGTTTTTATCTTTAGGTGCCTTTTCTACTACTGCATCTACACCTTTTTTAACTTCATTAATATGCTTTTCATATAAATCTTCTCTCTCTGTTATACCTGTGAAAAGTCTTACTGTTCTATAGTAGTCTTCCAAATAATCATTAACTATGGATATAACTTGAATATTATTTTGCTCTAATACTGGTGCCATTTCTGCTTGTACTTTAAATCCATTAGTTACAATAACTAGGTCTGGCTCTAATGCTAATATTTTCTCAAGACTTGGAGCGCCTGCAGTTCCAACAACTTCAGCTGACATAGCATTTTCAACAGGCTTATCTTCAGATTCTTCTACTCTACCTATAACTTTTCCGCCACAGCTATCCCAAATATCAAGATAAGAGTTGTATAAGCAAACTACTCTTTGAGGATTCTTTTTTATAGTTACTTCTTCTCCTCTAGCATCTGTAAATACTACATTATCTTTATTAACAGTTACTCTATACTCAGATACTATTTCTTTTGATTCTGAATCTTCATTTGTTTTTACTTCTTCACTGTTGCTTTCATTAGTGCTACTTGGTGTGTTGTTTTCTACTCCAGTGTTTTTATTGCAACCTGTAAAGATTGCGCTAACCATTACAATAATTAATAATAGTGACATTATTCTTGATTTTTTCATAAGTTATTCCTCCTAGTATTTTATAAATATTAATTGTTTATAGTATCTTTTAGATGAGATACAAATATATCCTGAATTTTAATGTTCTCACCTAAACCTCTTAAGTCTATTTCTACTTTGAAATCATTACTTATTAGTTTATTCTTCCATGAATCATCTTCATCACCAGCCATATCGTTTATTGCATGATCTCCTGCAACAAGCATGAAAGGCATTAGCTTTACTTTGGCTATTCTTTTTTCTAAAAGCTTAGGTATTAAATGCTCTAATGTGGTACTGCCTTCTACTGTTCCAATAAATATATTGTCTGAATACTCTTTTCTAAAATGTTTCTCTAATAAATCATAGCTGTTATCCGAACTATGGTCAGTTCCATGCCCCATAAAAACAACAGCCTCATTATGATTTAGGTTTTTGATTTCAATTGACTTAACTACCTTCTCATAATCAACATCATCATATAGTAATGGTTTCCCTACATGCATAGCGATGTCATTGTTCTTTTCTATAAACAATTCAACCTGCCTTAAAAGCTTATTGTACTCATGTCCAGGTATTATGTGGAGAGACTGTAAAAATATTTCATTAATCCCTTCTTGTTTCATTTTCTGTAATGCTTCTGTTACATTATTTACTAATATACCATCTCGTTTTCTTAGCTTATTGATTACCATTTGAGAAGTAAATGCTCTCTCTACTTGGTATTCACTAAACCCTTTTCTTATTTTACTTTCTATGCTTTCAATGCATAATCTTCTAGTTTCTTCAAAACTAGTGCCAAAGCTAACCACAACAATTCCTTTTTTCATTATTACCTCCTTTATATTACAATTAATTGCTATACCTTCGAGGGATATTTATAGTGTTTAGCAAATAAAAAAAGCCACAGCCTCTAGACTATGGTTCTATAATATGCACAAAAAATCTACACATAAAATAACCACTTCCCACCGAAGGCTTATTTATAAAATTTACAGGCAGGTCTCCTGACTCGTGGTACTTCCTACTTTCAAAACCTTCCCAGAAAATACTTCTCCAGTGGCATATAATGATTTCGTTCCCACTTACAGTAGCGGGGGCTGTAACGGATTTACACCGTTTTCCCTATTATTCTCATCAAAGAACCTGTAATTTTTATCTATTTAGTTGTGTTTAACGATAGTTTAACAATAGTTTAACTGCTACTCTTTATAACTTTTATTAACAATCTTTATAACTTCTTCTATACTATTACATAGGTTTGTATACTCTATATTAGGGCGTTGTATAAGAACAACATTTACTCCAGTTTCTATTGCTCCTATAACCTTTTCTTTAGTTCCTCCAGGGTCTCCACTATCTTTTGTTACCATATGTTTAACATTATAATTGCGGTATATAGCTTTATTAAGCTCCTTTGTAAAAGGCCCTTGAATTGCTATTATCTGCTTTGGAAGCAATCCTAGCTCTTCACATTTCTTTACTACAGAATTGGTAGGAAGAACTCTTGCATATAGCCTGCTAATATCAAGAGAAGATGTGAAAACCTGTAAGTTATTGCTACCAGTAGTTAATAAAATGTTTCCCACAGTTTCTTTTAAATATAGTGTTGCACTGTTATAGTCTGGGAAATAACGTACTCCATCATATACATGTCCTTTTCTTTCAAATCTTAGATATTGTATTCCAGTAGATTTACTTACAGCCATGGCGTTTTTTGAAACCTTGTCTGCATATGGATGGGTAGCGTCTACTATATATTTTATTTTCTTTTCCCTTATGAGTTTTTCCATATCTGAGCATTCTAATCTTCTAGATATTATTTCTACTGGATTTTTATCAGATTCAACCAACATTCCTCCATACTCTGTAGCTGTAGAAGCTATAACAGGATATCCCTTATCTGATAGTAACTCTATTATTTTTCTACCATCAGATGTCCCTGATAAGACCAATATCATAATTCATAGCCCCTAGGGGTTATCATCTTTTCTTTTACGGAATATGTGTTTGAATTTCCCACAATAACTGTAGTAAACATATCTATTTCATATTTTAACATGTCTCCAAGTGTTGTTATTACAATTGATTCTCCAGCTCTCTTAGCATTTCTAACTATACCAACTACTGTATCTTCATTTTTATATTTTAGTAGTATTTCTCTAGCTATTTGGATTTGCTGTTGTCTTCCTTTGCTTTTAGGATTATATAGACATACTACAAAATCACCTTTTCCTGCACAATGAAGTCTCTTTTCAATTAAGCTCCAATCCGTAAGCAAATCACTTAAGCTTATGGTTACATAATCATGCATAATAGGTGCACCTAGTGAAGCAGCAGCAGCATTTGCAGCTGTAACTCCAGGTATCACCTCTACCTCTACATGGCTTTCATCCTTAAAGGCTACTTCAAACATTATTCCAGCCATTCCATAGACACCAGAATCTCCACTGCTAACTAATGATACTGTCTTGCCCTGCTTTGCATATTCTAAAGCTTCTGTGCATCTTTCTATTTCCTTTTTCATTCCACTAGAAGCCACTTCTTTATCTTCCAGCATATCTTTTATTAAATCAATATAAGTCTTATATCCAACTATTATATCTGACTTCTCTATAGCGGTTTTAGCCTCGAAAGTCATATGTTCCTTACTTCCTGGTCCTATGCCTACTACATATATCTTTCCTGTTTTATTCATCTATACTTCCTCCCATATAGATAAGGTTATTCCATTATATGCTTGTTTTCTCATGAGAAAATGTCCCTTTATGGCAGTAAGTGCTGCACATGGCTCACAAACTGCACCTACTCCTATTGTTTTTCTCACAAACTCTGAACACTGAAATTCATTTTCTACAGTCTTTATTTCTTTTCTATCAACTATCTTAACAATGGTTTTATAGTGTTTTGCAGCTTCAAATATTCCTGCTTCATTCTTCTTCACATCTACTGTTGCAAAATGCTTGATACTTCTATTGTCAATATTTAAAGAAACTAATGCTTCTTCTACTGCATTTATTATAGCTTCACTACTGAGCCCTGATTTACAGCCTACGCCAATTATTATGTTCTTAGGTATTAGCTGTACCTCATATTTATTGTCTAAATTCATTATTCTATTTGTAATAAATATTATGCCTTTTGCTTCTCCTTCTGTTACTATGTTGTTAGGAAGCTTCGTTTCAATATTAATATCAGATTTTATTTGAACTATCTCATCATTTACTATAAGTGCTGTAACGTTTTTAGCACCAACCATATTGGATATACAGCATTTTAATTCTTCAGCTAGTGTATCCACTGCTATTAGCCCCTTTACATCCGATGCAGTAGTTATTACAAGCTGACCTCCTATTTTATCCGCCAATAGCTTAGCAGCTTTATTAGCTCCTCCTAAATGACCTGAAAGCAGGCTTATTATAAACTGTCCTCTTTCATCCATTACTAATATTCCAGGATCAGTAGTTTTACTTTTAATGTACTTAGCTATACTTCTGACTACTATTCCTGTAGACATAATAAAAAGTATAATATCATATTTGTAAAATATACTTCCTATGAATTCATCAAGCTTTTTATTTATTACTAAGGTTTCTTCATCAGCCCATTTTTCCTGAGTATATACATCTAATCTAATATCATCTAATAGATTCTTTATTCTCTTCCCTTGCTGTGTTCCATCTTTAGTCAATGTAACTACTGCCCAACTCATTTGGCACTCCTATATCCGTGACTAAAGTTCTTATCATATAACTTAGATAGTTCATATTCATCGCCTAAAAAACCACCAACTAAAATCTGTGCAGTCTTATTTATTCCCTCTGCCTTCACTTTTTCAGCTATATTGCTAAGATTTCCTATGACTATCTTTTGATCCTCCCAGCTAGCCTTTTGAATTACTGCAATTGGTGTGGATTCACTATAATGTTCTTTTAATCTATCTGCAACCTGGTCTATCATATTAACCGAAAGAAATATTGCCATAGAAGCTTTATGTGATGCTAAGCTCTCAAGACTTTCCCTTTCAGGTACTTTAGTTCTTCCTTCTAGCCTAGTACATATTACTGTCTGTGATACATTGGGAAGTGTAAATTCTTTTTTGATAGCTGCTGCTGAGGCTACAAAAGAACTGACACCAGGTATTACTTCACTATCTATTCCCAGTTTTTCAAGAGCATCTATTTGCTCTCTTATAGCTCCATATATACTAGGATCTCCAGTGTGAACTCTTGCCACTTTTTTACCTTCTTTAATACTTTTATTCATCACTTCTATGACTTCTTCCAATGTCATGGATGCACTGTTATATACTACACTTTCTTCCTTTCTACCTTGTAACACCTGTTCATTTACAAGGGAACCAGCATATATGATTACATCAGATTCATCTATTATTTTTTTACCTTTTATAGTTATCAGGTCAGGATCTCCAGGTCCTGCACCTATAAAGTACACCTTCTTCATATTAGTCCTCCTTACCTCTTATCAGCAGATACAATGTATATTTGATTTTGAGACTCCATCATAGTTAAACTGCCTATTGCCCTTCCTTTAGCTATAGATACACTTGTAACTTCCATATTATCAAACTCGCTTGACTTCATAAGCTCTAATGATTTGTACAAATTTTCTATTGTAATGGCATTGGACACTATCCTGCCACCTGGTTTCAAATTGTGTGTTACCCACTCAAATATACTTATTATATTTCCTCCAGTTCCTCCTAGGATTACTTTATCAACTTTTCCTATTTGAGATAATACATCTGGAGCTACTCCCTCTATTACATCTATATTATTCACGTCAAAAATACTGATGTTTTCATTAATAAGCTGTACCCCTTCTTTATTCTTTTCTACTGCATATACTTTTCCCTCATTAGCAACTAAGGCAGCTTCTATAGATATAGAACCTGTACCTGCACCTATATCTGCTATTACATCTGTATTTCTTAGTCTCAATTTACTTATAGTAATTGCCCTTACTTCTTCCTTAGTCATAGGCACTTTTCCACGTTTAAATAAATTATCAGGTATACCTGATGTAGCATACGTCCATCTACTCATTGCTTATCACCACCACGCAAATATGGTATTCTTTTTTCTCGGCAAATTGTTCAATACTTCCTTTGGTTATTCTTTCATTTTCGTATGATAAATTTTCTCCTACATACATGTTCTTTTCATTGATTCCATTTATTAATAGCTCCGAAGCTATTTTACTTGGAGTCCACTTATTATCAGTAAGTAGTCCTACCTTGTCATATTCTTTAGCTTTTTTAACGAATTCATTTTCTCTACCATGTAAGCTTCCTAAATAAGCATCTTCCCAGCTTTGTCCTATTCTTGCAAACATATATTGCATAGAGCTAATACCTGTTATTACATCTAACTCCTCAGCCCCGAAATGCTTCTTTAAATATCTAAGCATACTATAAAATCCTGTATCTCCTGAAACTACTACAGATACTTTTTTACTTTCTCTATTTTCTTTTATAAACTCTATCATCTGAGAAAGGTTATTTCCTACTATAAAGGTGATTTTTCTACTTACATCAATGCTTTCGAGATTTCTCTTTCCTGCAATTATTATATCTGACTCATTTATAATACTTAGTGCCTTAGGCAATATATAATCAGGATGACCTGGTCCTAGTCCAACTACTGATATTTTGTTCATATCTTAAATTCCTCCAACATTAACCTGCCATTGTTGCACATGCCTACCATCCCATGCTTTAAAGAAAAAATTAATGTTCCAAATTTAATTTGGTTATAAGCTCTTTCTTCACATTTTCTGCTTATCTTTTGCGCAATGAAATCAAATACATTTTCCATATTATTAAGTAAAATAAAGTCTATAGCTTCTTCTGTAGTATTACTCTCCATTATTTGCTTTACAAGCTGTTGAGGCGCTCCAAGTAAGGCACAATTTGCTGCAAGAGTTTCAAGTCTGCCGTCTGCCACTTTGCTATGAGTGTTAAATATTCCAGCAGCAACTTTAATAAGCTTTCCTATATGTCCTACAAAAAAAATCTCTTCTATCTCATACTCAACTGCTTTATCTATCATAAATCCTATATAATTACTAGTCTTAATCAATACCTTTTCATCTAGAGAATGTTTTAATCCAAAATCCTTTCCATAGTTTCCTGGTGAAAAGATTATTCTTTTAGCTCCCTGTTCCTTTAATATAGATAGTTCTAGCTCTAATGAGCTTTTAAGTGCTTCCTCTGACATAGGCTCCACTATTCCTGATGTACCTATTATAGATATTCCTCCTTCAATACCCAGCTTAGGATTGAAGGTTTTTTTAGCTATTTGGACTCCCTCAGGTGCAAATATTTTAACATCAACACCCTCTCCATCAGGAATTACCTTGCCAACCTCTGCTAAAATCATCTCTCTAGGTACTGGGTTTATAGCATATTCTCCAACTGGTATTGACAATCCTGGCTTAGTTACTATGCCTATACCTACACCACCTGTTAAGTTTATCTTCTTTTCATGGTTTCTAGTAACCTCTGCATATATTTTTAAACCGTCAGTAGAATCTGGATCATCTCCTGCATCTTTTTCGATACAACAAGTTGCACTACCAGGACTAAATGATGGTTCTTCAACTTTAAGTTCAAGCTTCCATCCCTTAGGAGTATCTATTTCTATAGAGTCTAATATTCTTTGAGAAAAAAGCATTTTAGCAGCAGCTTTAGAGGCTGCGGTTGCACAAGAGCCTGTAGTATATCCGTATCTTAGCTTTTTACCATCTTTTATAATATACTTCTCTAACATAGCCTAATCCTATATCATATATAGAAAGGCATTGATTATTGCTGTTGCAACAGTACTTCCGCCTTTTCTGCCTCTAGTTATTATATATGGTACGCCTAAATCTCTAATAGATTCTTTAGACTCTGCTGCTCCAACAAATCCTACAGGTACTCCTATTATCAAATCAGGTTTTGCCTTTCCTTCTTCTATCAACCTTTTTAAAGTAAACAATGCAGTAGGTGCATTGCCTATTGCAAATATTCTTATGTTTTCATCTGATACTGCTTTTTCTAAGGCTACCATAGATCTAGTAATGCCAGTTTTTAAAGCCCTTTCTGTCACATCTTTATCGTGAACAAGATTGAATATTTGAATTCCATACTTAGAAAGGCTTTTTTTATTTACTCCACCTATAATCATTTGGGTGTCTGCATATATAGAGCAGCCTTCCTTTAGTGCTTTCTTTCCTGCTTCAATAGCCTTTGGATGAAACTCAAGTATATCAGCATATTCAAAGTCTGCAGTAGTATGGATTACTCTTTTAACTATCTTGTCTATACTTTCTTCAAACTTTTTTTCTCCCAGTTCTTCTGTTATTATTTCAAAGCTTCTACGCTCTATCTCTTTAGGATCTTTTACATATTCTTCCAAAGCTAATCTTCCTCCTCATTTTCCTAATTACTAACAGCTTTAAGATACACCAAAGAAAGCACAATCTATAAACGTAGCTACTAGTCGCTATCAGTTCTCTATTCCTTTTCTAGCTTGTACTCCCTGTCTATAATAGTGTTTTATCTCATTCATTTCAGTAACTAAGTCTGCAAACTCTATTAGTTTTTCTTCTGCATATCTGCCTGTTACTATGACTTCTACATGAGGAGCTCTATTTTTTATAACAGCTATAGCTTCTTCTGCAGTAAATAGATTATAGAATATAGCTATATTTAATTCGTCTAATACAACTACATCATATTCTCCCTCTGATAAAATTCTTCCGCAGGTTTCCAGTCCATCTTTAGCCAATCGTATGTCTTCTTTAGTAGGTTTGTTAAATATAAAACAGTTTCTTCCAAATTGGTGTATTTCAAAGTTTGGTAATATGTTTTGACTTTTAAGCTCGCTATACTCCATACCCTTTATAAATTGTCCAAAGTATACCTTCTTTCCAGCACATACTGCTCTAAGTGACAACCCTAAAGCAGCTGTAGTTTTTCCTTTCCCGTTTCCAGTATATATATGAACATATCCATTATTCATTTACTCCCCTCCAGTCTATAATTTTTTATACTCTAAACATTTATTTAAAAACTCTTCTAGAAAACTTAAATTGCTATAGAAATGAACATGGGGATAACCTGCCACTACATTATTCTTTACTAATCCACATTTCCATTCATCTATTAACTTTTCCCTATACTTAGTTACATGATAGTAGTATTCTAAATCACTATTTTCTTCTATACATGATCTATGGAACTCATGGGCACGGGTTTCTAATCCTGTTCTAGTATCAATATTTACATAACCAAAACGATTTAATCTTTTAGTCATCATAGATTTAGTACCAAAGAATCCAACCATATTGTAATAATGTCCTTGTAAATCTACTATTCCTTCTGTAAGGTACATTAACCCTCCACACTCTGCATAAGCAGGAAGGCCACTTTCAAGTAACGCTTTTATATCTTCTCTCATGGAGATATTTTCTTCCAACTTCTCTGCAAACATCTCTGGAAAGCCTCCGCCTATATAAAGACCGTCTACTCCAATAGGTACATTAATATCATTTACAGGACTAAAAGGTAAAAGCTGGACTCCAGCTTCCTCCATTAGCTGCAAATTATGCTGATAATAAAAGCTAAAAGCAGTATCCATTGCAATACCTATTTTAAGTCCTTTATATTTCATAAAAATTTCTTTAGCAGGATTTTCTATAGGCTCTATATCTTCCATCTCTGCAATATCCTCTAAAGTCTTTAAATCAATATGTTTTTCTATAAGCTCTACTAACTCATCTGTTTTTTTCTTAAGTCCTTCTACTTCATCTGCAGGTATTAAGCCTAAATGCCTGCTTTTCAAAGATATTTCCTCATTTTTTGGTAAATATCCTAAACACTTTATACCTAAATCTCTTTCAACAACAAGCTTAAGCATTTCATAGTGTTTTTCACTAGATACTTTATTAAATATTACGCCTTTAACTTCTACATCTTTGTCATACATCATGTAGCCCATTACAAGAGCTGCTACACTTGTAGACATGGCTTTAGCTTCAACTACTAATATTACTGGGGTTTTTGTAATCTTAGCTACATGAGCTGTACTTCCATTACTTTTATCTATTCCAAAACCATCATACATTCCCATAACACCTTCAATAATAGATATGTCCATGTTTTGATTGCCTTTGTTGAACAAATACCTTATAGTATTGCTGTCTAAAAGCCAACTATCTAAATTATATGAAGGATTTCCAGTAACAAATTTATGAAAGCTAGGATCTATATAATCTGGTCCAACTTTAAAAGGAGCTACCTTTTTTCCTCTCTTAGTAAGTGCTGCCATTATTCCTAAGCTTACTGTAGTCTTTCCGCATCCGCTATGAGTTCCTGATATTACTACTCTTTTCATAAATTTTCCTCCTAATTGCCTCTCTTTTTCTCCAGTTTCAATAGATACCTTTTCCGTTTTTAGTTTCTAGATTCCATATTTGATATTTAATGGCAATTTGGACCAAGTATTTTTTAGCTAATCACCTAACCATCTCTAAACTGGTATAATATAAAATTATAAAAGCCTGACCCCTAAACTGCTAAACTGGTATAATATATGGGGTTTTGTCTCCATTTCTTTTTAATATATCTACTTTAATATCGTATACATTAGATATGTTTTCTTGAGTTAACACCTTTTCGGGAGTATCCATTGTTTTAATTTTTCCTCTATCTAATAAAATTAAATAGTCACTATATCTTCCTGCAAGGTTAATATCATGCAATGTCATTATAATAGTTAGTTTATTTTCTTTATTAAGCTTTTTGCATAGCTCTAGTATTCCTACTTGATATTTTATATCTAAGTTAGATATTGGTTCATCTAGTATAAGTATTTCTGGCTGTTGAGCAAGAGCTCTAGCTATCATAACTCTTTGCTTTTCTCCACCACTTATTTCATTGATGCTTTTATCTCTTAATTCCCAGATGCCTGTATTTTGCATAGCTTCTTTTGCAATATCTATGTCTTTCTTGCTTTCACTTTTAAATCTTCCTATATATGGAAACCTGCCCATAAGCACTACATCCAAAACAGAAAAATCAAATTGAATATCTGGGCTTTGATGGACAACAGCAATTATTTTTGCCAGTTCCTTATATTTAATGTTAGTGACATTTCTATTATTTATTATAATCTTTCCGTTATCAGGCTTTAATATATTGCAGATATTTTTCAGAAGAGTAGTTTTACCAGAACCATTTGGTCCTAATATACTAACAAAACTACCCTTCGGAATATTTATATCAATATTCTTCAATATTTCATCAATATCATATTTGAAAGTTAGGTTTTCAATAAGAACAGCAGTATTCATGATATGCACCTCAAAAATTAATTTTCTATAAATCTTCCAATTTTCTCAACAGGTATTGGAAAGTTGTTTTTCAAGTTATTATACTCTTTTTCATTTATTGAAATAATGGCGCAGGTTGCAGGTCCTGCTGATTTCTCTATGTCTAATGACATTTCATCATCTAGGCAAAATCCTAATCCATTTGTTCTTGCCATTTCTTTTAGTTCATGCAGTATTCCTTTCGAACCTACTGGCAATATTTCATAAACATCTGGATTGTGTTTTAGCTCTAAAAGGTGTGGAATCGATAGTACTTCTCTACCCTTGTCTTTTATTACTTCGTTTCCTACCTTTGGAATTCCAACTACTACCGCTAATGTATTTGCAATAGTTTTTGGTGGATTCCAACTTTTCTTTTCTATTATCCCTATTATAGTAAGTCCTATGCCAGTTTGGTATGCTGGAAAATTTTCTTCTGTGCTTCCAGTTATTATTTCAGTGTTAGGGAAATTTAAAGGCTCAGTTGCACGTTTTATTCCCTCAATTATTCTTTTCCCAGTGTTATCCATCTCTACTGATAAGGTATTTACTATGGTTATAGGCTCTGCTCCTATAGCTAATATTTCCATAAGAGCTACTTGTGCAGTAAAATAGCCTACTATGTCTGGCTCTACTTTTACTATATCCATTTCTTTATTCCCTATGGCTCCTGCAGAGTCACAAGCTATAACCATAATCTGATCATTGTTTATATCTATAAAGGTCAAATCTCTAAATTTGGATATATTCATAATATCAGTCCTATTTAATTCTCATATTTAATGCTTTAAAAACAAATAGAGCTAAAAGTACATTAGCTGCTGATGCTAGTGTAAGAGGTATGATAACTACACTAAAAAGAGGCCAGCCATTAAGCGGAAGTCCTAATATAATTGATAAAGGCACTACAATCAATGCTGATATAGGTCCATTTAGAGCTATAGCAACAATTGATGCAATAATGCCTCCACTTTTTTTATATATAACACCAAACAAATAAGCAAATAAGGCCATCTCTATAACAAGAAATAAGTGCATAGGTAATGTCAATGGAAATCCACTTGTTAGTGCTGTAAGTAAATGCCCAAGTCCTGCTACAATAGCTCCTGCCAATGGTCCTAAGAATAAAGCTGCAAAAAACCCTGGCATAGAATCAAATGCAATACTTCCACTTATTTTTATCATTGCCCCTACTGCTGATAAACCAATAAGCATCCCACAGTAAGTTAGTTTTGTAATATTGCTTTTATCATGTGAAGCATCTGTTCCCTTCATTTTTATACCTCCAGTTTTATTAAATATTTTATAAAATAATTGTCATTAAAAGATATGCAAAAAATATGAAGATTCCTTGAGCTAGTTCTACTATAAATCCTATGGTATCACCTGTCATTCCCCCTATTTTTTTATTTATGCTTTTAGTTAATATATATATAGCTAAATACGTAAAGGAAAGTATAACTAATCCCTGCAGTCTAAGTAACAAAACTACTGGAATATAACTAACTATGGCCGCATATATTGTTTCTTTTACTCCACAATTTTCAATAAATGCTTTTCCCATTCCCTGTCCTTCTCTAGCATATTTACTAATTGATGCTGATAAAATAGCAGCACTACGTCCAACTACAGGAACTATTATGATGAGTCTTATATCTATATAACTTGTGAATACTAAATTCCATATTAATAGAAATAATATTCCAATGACTCCAAAAGTCCCTATTCTACTATCTCTCATTATCTCAAGAATCTTTTCTCTATTTCTATTGCTAAATATGCCATCAAAAGTATCTGCCAATCCATCTATGTGAAGACATCCAGTTATCCATAAATAAGTAGCCCATGATAATAAGGCTATGACAGGTCCGTGGAGAACATTTTTTAAAAAAACAGGAATGCACATAGCAGCTCCTATTATCAAACCAATAATTGGGAAGAATTTTATTCCTTTAATTAAATCCTTTTCATCGTATTCGTAATTATACCTTATTGGTATCCTTGTAAAAAAAGTTATCATTAATAGTAAGCTTTTCATATACAACCTCATTTCTTAGAGATCCTTCACTACGTTCAGGATGACAGCTTTTTATCACTCTTCTCTACTTAATCTTTAGTGGGATGCCTGACACTGTTAAGTAAACCTCATCAGCCTGTTTTGCTAGATATTGGTTTACCCTGCCAGCAATATCTCTAAATATATTACCTAATCTAAAGGAAGGTACTAGCCCCATTCCAACTTCATTAGTTACAATAATCAGTTTCTTTTTATACTTTAGTACTATATTTAGTAGTTCTTTAACTTCCTTAAATATTTTCTCTTCTAGAGAATCGACTTGTTCCATAGAGCAATTATCAAAATCTACTCCACTTTCCAAAAGAATATTTGAAACCATAAGAGTCATGCAATCTAAAAGAACCAAATCAGATTTTAGAAAATCTTTCTCTTTTTCTAATTCCAAGAAATCCCTATATTTTTCGATTGTAGCCCAATTACTAGGTCTTGAAGCTCTATGTTTTAATATTCTATCTTTCATTCCTTCATCAAAAGCTATAGCAGTAGCTATATAAACTATTTTTTTACCTAATTCTTTAGCTTTATTCTCTCCCAAATTACTTTTCCCACTTCTAGCTCCACCTGTAATTAATATAATCATCTTATCACCTCATATCAACTTCCTATTCTTTGATTTTCTCAATAAATATAAGAAAAAGGGGCCACCGAATATGGATGTAATAACTCCTACTGGTATCTCTACTCCTGGTACTAAAGTTCTAGCAAGAGTATCACTTAATAATAAAAACATACCCCCGCCAATGGCTGAAGCTGGTAACAGTATTTTATGGTCAGCCCCGAATAATAACCTAAATAAATGAGGAATTATTATGCCAACAAAGCCAATTATTCCGCTAACAGCTACTACACAGGCTGAAAGTAGAGATGCTAATATAAGTATGAGCTTCTTTACTAGTTCTACATTGACACCTATGTTTTGAGCATCTTCTTCTCCCATGGCTATGGCGTTCATTTCTCTTGAGAGTGACATTAGTATCACAAGTCCTACTACTACAGGTCCTATAATAATGGCTATTTGCTTCCAACTTGCCGCATTAAAGCTTCCCATGGTCCAAGCTATTATTTTATCTAATTCATTGTGATTAAATATCATCATTATAGATATTCCTGATGAAAGAATAGAACTCATTACTATCCCTGCTAGAAGTATGGATGTAGTAGATATTTTATTTCCGGTTCTTGCTAATGTATAAACTATTAATGTAGTTGCCAATGCCCCAATAAAGGCAAATATAGATGTAAGTCCAAAGCCTAAAAGGCTTTGACTTAGTCCTAATACAAGTCCTATAGTTGCTCCAAAGGCAGCTCCAGATGAGGTTCCCATAACATATGGATCTGCCATTGGATTTTTAAATATTGCTTGATATGAGCTACCTGCAACTGATAACACGCTACCTACTAAAGCAGCAAGTAGTATTCTCGGGAGTCTTATATTAAGTATAATAAATATATTAGATTCCTTTATATTGCTTATATCAACTTTTGAACTTAAAAAGCCAATTTTATTTAATAATATTTTTATTGTATCTACTAATGGTATGCCTATTGCCCCTACTGTAATAGAAAACAATATGGCTAGAATTAGTAATATTATTAAAATTATAATTTTAATTTTATTGTTTTTTCTCATTAGATTTCACACTCTTTGTATTTTAAAAACTAAGCTTATTGCCTATATTGTCATTAAATGCTTTTACAAGAATCTTTAATCCTTCTTCAATTAATCTAGGTGAAGGACGGCTAAAAATATCTTCATTTACAACTTTAAATTTATTGTTCTTAACAGCCTTTAATATTTTATAATTGTCACTACCCTTCATAGTATCATAATAAAATTGTGCTCCAATGATGATATCAGGGTTTTTGTCTATTAGCTTCTCTAAACTGTATTTCCAGCCTGTCACATCATCTGCTACATTTATTCCACCAGCTATTCTAATTAACTCAGCCAAAAATGTATCCTTTCCAGCAGTATACTCACCATATTGTCCTGTACCTACTACATAATAAGCAGTTGGTTTGTTTTTAATTTTATTAGTGTACATCTTCACTGTCTCTACTTTTGATTTCATGCTTGAAACTAATGCTCTTGCTTCATAGTTCTTATTTACAATAGCTCCTAGCTTAAGTGTATAATCATACATTTCATCTAGTGTTTTTGGTGATTCTTTAGCAACTATTGCTATCTTAGCTGTTTGAAGTTTTTTCAGTACTTCTTCCTTATAGTGGGTAGCTGCTATTACAAGATCTGGATTTATATCGATTATAGTCTCAATACTTGGTTCTGTCATATTACCTACTTCTTTAATAGCTGAAACATTTTTCGGATAGTTACAATATTGAGTTCTACCCTTAACCTTACTTCCTGCTCCTATTGCAAATAATGTCTCAGTTACGTCTGGTGCTAAAGAAACTATAGTCTTAGGCTCTTTTGCTACAGTATATTTAGTTCCGTTACTTTCTAATGTTACAGGGTAAGATATGTTTTTTTGCTTATCAACCTTTATTCCATTTATGCTTTTATCCCATTTAACATCATAGCCTAGTGTTTCAAGAATAAATCTAAGTGGCAAATATGCTTCTTGACCATTCTTATATGACTTTGAATCTGTTGTAAAGTCTGTATTGTTTACTTTAACTTTATTCGTATTTAGTGTAAATCTAAACTCTACTTCTTTATTTTTTACTATTGCAATACTTTGATTTAGTGTAAAGTCTAAACCAAGACTTTTTAAGCTACTTCCTGCTACAAAAGTTCTACCTTCCTTTAATTCTGTAGTTAAAGATTTAGTTTTTCCATCAATCTTGATGCTAGATGACGATGCAAATACTAGTCCTGAGAATAAGGCTGTTATTAAAACTGTTATTAATAATAATCTAGTTATTTTTTTCATTTTGTCTACCTCCTGAGTTTTCGTTTCCCATATATTTTCGTATTTCTGATATAATCTTAATATTATCTTCTCTCTTTCTTACGGCTATCCTTATGTATTTATCTGATAACCCTTGGAAATTATCGCAATTTCTTACGAATATTTTTTTGCTTAATAAGTATTCTATTAATGAATCAGAATTAAATCTAAGAAGCTTGATTAAGAAAAAGTTTGTTTCACTTTTAATTACCTTGATATTCGATATATTCCTTAATTCATTGTATAAAAACTTTTTTTCTTCAGAATACCACTTTTGAGTGTTTTTCAAATATTTACTATCATCTAGAAGTACTGGTATACCCTTAAGAGCAAGACTATTTAATGTCCAAGGTTCTTTTATTTGATTTAGTTTAAATATAATAGCTTCTCTTCCAATACCATATCCTAGCCTTAGACCTGGAACTGCAAATATTTTAGTCATTGATCTAAGTATAAATATGTTATACTCATCAATGAGGGAAATACATGAGGTTTTATCAGTGAAATCTATAAAGGATTCATCTATAAATAAATATGCATTTATTTCTCTAAGCTTATCTAATACTGGGATTAGCTCTTTACTTTCTGTAAACACTCCAGTGGGATTATTAGGATTACAGATAACTAGTACATCTGGCTTTATATCATCTATTTTAGAAACAAGCTCTTCTATTTGTATAGCAAAATCCTTTTCCTCTTTAGTATAGTAATCATATATACTACTTCCTACCAGCCTAAAAGCTTTACTGTATTCGGTAAATGTAGGCTTTACAATAAGCACTTTTTCAGGCTTTAGACTTCTAGCAAATAAATATATAAGCTCTGTTGCACCATTGCCTAGTATAAGATTTTCATTTTTTAGGCCCAAGTGCTGAGCTAAGACTTCTTTTCCACTTGCTCCGTCTATTTCAGGGTATCTTACCATTTCTTCAAGCTCTTTTTTGAGATTTTCTATAAGTGTTTCAGGCACTCCTAGAGGGTTTATATTAACGCTAAAATCCATTACTTCTTGGTGATTTTTCCCATAATATCCGCCGTGTTTGTTCATTTGTGCATTTCTCCTTGTATTTAGATGAGCATAAATAATTTTTATCTTTCTTTAGTAAATAAGTTTAGTTTATATTCAATATAATTATCATACAAGCTGCCAAAATTAGTTCTGCTCCGTACATTATTTTTATAGTATCTTTAATATGGTCTGGATTTAACTCCTTATGAGCGTCGCCTATTGTTGGTTTATACACCTCTTGTCCAAAATAGGTGTTTGTACCGCCAAGCTGTATTTCAAGAAGTCCTGCAACTGCTGATTCTGGGTATCCACAGTTTGGGCTTTTATGATTCTTTTTATCTCTCATAAGTATCTTTAGCCCTTTTTTACCATCATATCCCAAAACCGTTCCAGATAATATCATCAACATACTTCCAAGTCTTGCAGGTATCAGATTAGCAATATCATCAAGTTTAGCCGATGCATAACCTATCTTTGTATAAGGCTCCTGCATATATCCCACCATAGAATCTAGAGTATTTATTGACTTATATAAAAGAATGGCTTGAACTGGAATATTGAAATATAAGCCTATTCCTAAATAAAAGAGGGGAGCGAGAACTCCATCAATGGTATTTTCAGCTACAGTTTCAATAGCACCTCTTATAATTTCCTCGGTATTTAATTGGCTAGTATCTCTTCCTACTAGGTAAGACAGCATCTGTCTGCTTTTTGCTATGTCATTTGATTCTAAGGCATTGTATACCTTCATAGTCTCTACTTCTAGACATTTGGCAGCTAATAAGGAATATACTAGGTATATTCCTAGGACCGTTTTTAATAATGGATGAATTAATTTTGCTACATCTAGTACTAGGGTAAATGATAATAAAACAATAGTTATAGTTGCCCCAGTTAATATAAAACCTCCTACTTTTAAGTCCAGTCCTTTTATACTTCTTATAAGCTTTTCGATTTTTTTTATAACTGCCCCTATGAAACGTACTGGATGAGGCCAATTAGGTGGGTCTCCTAAAATATAATCTGATGCTATTGATGCAATTAAGATAATACTATTAATCATTTTAAATCCCCATTATTTCTTTAATCTTTTCTATGTCAACACTCTTTCTAGCTGTGTCTGCAAGTCTTTCAAATTCTTTGTTTCTTAGTTCTCTAATTTCCTGTTGAAGACTTAAACTAGTCCCTTCTTGGTTCATGCTTAATGACTGGACTGTTTTTTGCCCTTCATTATAATCATTCTTAGTAACTAAGCTATCTTCCTCTTCTAAATTCACCTGCATATAAGGGACTATCCCAAGACAAGGCTTATTTACTAGCTCTTCAATCATCTTAATTCCTGGCTTTAATAGCTCCACATCACCTCTGAACTTGTTTATTATAAAACCCTTTATTCTTTTTCTTTCACTTTCTGACATTAGCATAATAGTGCCATATATTGATGCAAACACTCCACCCCTATCTATATCTCCTATAAGGATTACTGGAGCGTCTACTAATTCTGCCAAACCCATATTAACAATATCATTTTCTCGTAGATTAATTTCAGCTGGGCTGCCTGCTCCTTCAATTACTATTGCATCAAAGGATGAAGCTAATTTATCATAGGCCTCTTTTACAATGCCCTTAAGTTCTGTTTTTTTATTATGATATTCTGATGCAGTCATGTTTTTATAAGGCACTCCATTTAATACTACTAGACTGCCAATATCACTCATAGGTTTTAACAATATAGGATTCATGTTTTCAGTAGGCTCTATCATTGCAGCCTCTGCTTGCATAGCCTGCGCTATAGATATTTCCTTATTACCTTTTATGAGAATAGAGTTCGAAGACATATTCTGTGATTTAAATGGAACTACCTTATAGCCATCTTGCTTTAATATTCTGCATAGTGTTGCAGTCAATATGCTTTTACCTACCGATGAAGCAGTTCCTTGAAGCATTATATTTTTTGTCAATGTATCACCTCTCTATTAGATTTAAAGTAGGTCATTTTCCACAGTCTCGCTACACAAATTTATTTGTTCGCTATCGCTCACATAAATTTGGTGCTCGCCCAGTTTGACCTACCTACGATTCTTTCGGAAAAGCATCCGAAACAATCGGGTTAGGTCATAAAAAAAACACATAGGGTGCCCTATGTGTTAATTTCATATAATGAAGTTAACATGCTCCCCTCCGGAACAGTTAGTTGCTGGTTTCATGGCAGGTTTCCTGACTCACAGATCACTTTACTCTCTTCTCCTTCCCAGTTTCCTAGTGGACAACAGAAGATTTCATCCCTGTATACAGTAGCGGGGGCTGTAGAGGATTTACACCTCTTTCCCTTTTAACTTCTTTATAGAAGCACCCTGAAACTATTAAGTTTTCTAATCACTCTTAGTATATTAGAATGATGTTTTTTTGTCAATAGCAAAAGAAATCCTTCGCTAGATTTCAAGGCGACAAAATCCTAGCGAAGGATCTCATATTACATGACATTATATGGAGGTTATAATTCTCAATTATTGATTTTTAATTCTAACTAACTCTATTGGTTGCATATAGCTTTACAATATTCTATCTCTAATTAATTTGCATTGAGTAAATTATAAATCACAACTGCTGCTTGCTCTCTAGTCATATTAGCCTTAGGATTAAAACTATTATTTTCTCCTTCAATTATTCCCAAGCCCGTGGTTATTGCAACGTATCCTTTAAGCTCTGAAGTTATCTTGTCAGAATCCTTAAAGCTTAATTTGTAAATATCATTTATATCTGCTACTTTTTCATATCCTAACACTCTTACAATAAACTTTGTAGCCTCTTCTCTAGTAACTGTTGCTTCAGGTGATTTTTCATTTTCTTTAACTATCTTTTCATTAATTAGATACTTATACAGCTTTTCAACAAAATCTTTGTCTTTGTCAGAGATATCATAATAGTAGTTATTAGCTTTTAACATCAAATATAGAAAATCCTTTTGTTTTATATTTTCTTTAGGATTAAATTTATCACCAGGAAGTGAAATTCCATACTTCGCCAATGTTTCTATTTGCAATTTTGCATAACTATCTTCTATATCACTGTATTGAGAAACCGTGTTTTCCTTATATGGCCTATTAAATCCGTATAAGAGTTCTCCTGTAAAGGCATCTATATTTAGTGGTTTATCTTTTTTTATAACATAAACAAGCTTAGCATTTTGCTCTTTTTCCTGCTCATCATATGGTACATTTTCATCCTTCATATACTGAAGCTCCATACCTATTCTGTTATATAGAATATCATATGCTTCATCTAGCTTAATGACTTTATCTGCTGATGGAAGCTGACCTTTATACCAATTATAATCATAGCTTGTGATTTCGCCTGTTACTGCATCTATATTTAAGTTAAATCCATTTCCTTGGAAATATGCATTACCTACTTTTCTAATAAATGAAAAATAATGTTGTCTAGGCTTTTCTTCTGATAATGGTCTAAATATTGGCTCGTCTATTTCCATAAGTTCTATTGAATTAAATTTATCTCCTTGTACTTTCTTAATAAATTCTTCAGCTTTATTTTGTAGCTGTTCTCTATCGTATTTTACAGCCTCTTTTTCTGAATAAGGAATATATTTATAAAAGTTTTTAAGTTCTTTATTTTTTGCATCTATAGATATACTAATACTACTATCTTCTTTATTTCCAAAATGCATATTCCACACAAAATCATTCTTATTGTACCATTCAGTATATAGATTTATGCTATTTAGCTTATATTCACTACCAATTTGCAAAATCTGTCTTGCAGTTTTTTCAGCTTCTTCCTTGCTAATTATATCCTTAGCCTTTGACACTGCTTCTAGTTCTTCAGGAGAAAGACTTATGCTATCATCAGCTTTACCTTTAGCCATTTCATTAGCAACTTCTCGATCATATCCATATCTTAAATAATAATGAAAGCTTATAGTTTCTCCAGTTTTTGCATCAATTGCTTTATCATTATTTAAGCTTGTGTAAACTATATAAGGAGTATATTCTCTATTACCATATTCAAGCTTATATACTAGCTTTAATCCTATTTTATCAGCATAGGCTTTTTTCGCATCTTCTATTCCAATTATGACATCTTTATCATCAAATTTAAGATTTTTATCCCAATAGCAATCATAGCTTTGTACTTCTCCAGTTGTATTGTCTACATTCACATATATGTTATTTTGATAGAAAGGTACATCATTTTCTAATCTATAATAATTGTAGTAATAAACTCTAGCATAGACATTTAAAGGTTCACTATTTTCTATATATTTCACTTTATCTAATAGCTCAGGATTTACCTTTTTTAAGAAATTATTTGCAATCTCTAATCCGTCTTCTTTATTGATTTTAGGAAGAGCATTATTATCCCTTTCAATATTATAGTTATATTTATAATAGCTCTTCACCATTCCATCAGAGTCAATAGTTACTTCTAATCCCCCTGATTTTTCTGTGCTATCATACCATCTTAAATAATACTCGATTGTAGACGAATTACCATTAATGTGGTATTCAAATTTATCGAAATCATTTGTAATATTAAATAGTGTTTTCGCTTTTTTAATAGCACTTTCTAGTTCTTTGTCGTAACCTTCAAGAGCACTTACTGGTAAAACAAAAGTAAGAAGCATTAATAGAGTTATAAATAAACTTATACTCCTTTTCACATAAAACCCTCCCATTTAATCTAATAGTTATATTTAAGACGTATTATTAAAAATGAAAGTTCCATAATAATGAAAAATATTAGATTAAATAAAATTTACTTTATCACTATTAAACACAAAGTCCATATGGAATGAGCATTCATTTTCCCCGCCAAAAAGGTGGTTCATTCCTAAGGCTATGTGATAAGTTCCTAAAGCCTTTTCATCAATCAATGTAAAGCCTATGAATTCTTTAATTCTAGGATTAAGCCCAATACCAAACTCAGAGAGAATTCTATGGTTCTCTGGTAAGGAATTAAAGAATTTCTCAAGTTGCACTGAAGAACATTTAACAAGAAGCCCATCTCTAAAAGTCATGAGCACTTTCTCATATTTCTGCCCATTTAAGATAATTTGAGAAATTAGCAATTCTCCATTACTGTTACTTTCTATAGGTGCAATATAGATTTCTCCTGGTGGGAAATCACCACAACCATCATCTACATACCATTGTCTATTACTAATATCTAACTTTAACAAGTATTTTTTCCCTGTAAATATCTCAATGCTTTTCTTATTCTTGAGATTTTCTACCCTATCTTTGCAGGCCTTCTTCAATTCGTAAAAATCTACAGATAAAGCATTACATAATGAGTCTTTGTAAATGTTATATTCTATACCAGCATTTAAAGCATTTATTTCTGTAGGCACATTTAGCTGTATATAATATTTCTTATTATTAGTCAATGAATTAAATAATTCAGATAAATATTCCCTAAACATAGGAATCTCTTCTTTTGATATCCCCTTTGGTAAGCTTGGTGTGTACATAAATATATCTACTACATGTTCAAAAGAAGATAGAAACTCAAAATATACACTAGGAACCTTTTCTTCGCTTCTGATTAAATTGAGAATTATTTTTTCAAAAAATTTTTTTGAAGAATGGTTCTTAAAAAGAACAATTCCTTTTTTACTTAAGTTTTCTGCAATTAAATCTAAAATTTCTAGGTCTTCATTATCGCCCCAGAAATTTAATAAAACAAAATCCCCTTTTTTAAATGGAAATCCTTCACAAATATTTGGAATAAGGTCTATAAAATCCATACTACTCCCTCCTAATTATTTTAATTTGATGTATATCGAATTATATTTTAACATTAAAGTATAATAAAAGCAATCTATTTTTATGTATATAGAAACATTTTTTATAATTTGATTATATATCTATTGAAATAATATTTTGAATGGTATAAAATAGTTTTATAAAATAACTAAACATATTTAGGAGGGATAGCATGAAAGATATAAATTGGCTAAAGGAATCTTATTTAACTTACTTAAAGGAAAAGCAAAGTAATATAAAATTTCTTATTGAGAATTTGCAGAAGGAAGAACGTATAGATGAGGCTAACTTAGAAAAAATTAAGCTTAATATAGTTGATATATTTTCTAAAATGTTTAATATTAGTATTGCTAATAATTGCGAAGCTTTAAAAGAAAAGTATCTAAGTTATTTCGATAAAATAACTACTCCTTGGCATACAAATAAACTTAAAGCAATAGAATTTGGGAAAGAACAAGAGTCAATCATAGAAAATATAAAAATACAAGAAGCAGAAGAATTAAAGAGTAAATTTAAAGAGTACTATAATCAAATTAGCCTCGATTAGGAGTGATATAATTGGATTCAATAAAAATATTTAAATGTTTATCTGACAATTCAAGATTAAAGATTATAAATAGTTTAATGATAGAACCTATGTATGTTGAACTACTAGCTGAAAGACTTAGTCTATCTACTTCAACCGTATCTTTTCATCTAAAAAAATTAATGGATGCTGATATAGTATCTTCAAAAAAAGAACAATACTATACAATTTATAGTTTAAACGAAAAAATATTTTCAATGAACCTTAAGGAATTAATAAAGGATAATAGAAAAGAAGATGATATATTAAAGAAAAGAGAGCAAAAATACAGGGATAAGGTTATACAATCTTTCTTCCAATATGATAAATTAATAGAAATACCTGTGCAAAATAAAAAGAAGCAAATCGTACTAGAAAGAATAGTAGAAAGTTTTGAGAAAGATAGAAATTATACAGAAAAAGAAATCAATCTAATAATTTCTGATTTTCATGATGATTTTTGCACAATAAGAAGAGATTTAGTAGGGTTTGGCCTTATGGAAAGAAAAAATGGAATATATAAAAGAAAAATAGATGTTTAGCTCATTCAATGGCATTTAACAGACTGAATTTAACTTAAGGGGGAACTTTACCCCCTTTTTACGATAGCCTTTTATTTAAATCTTCTCAATTGATTCAATTCAAATACCCATTCAGGTGTTATTAATTTTTCGCAATCTTTTAGAGAATACCAAGGACTTATATTTTCGTCCAAAGGATTAATAAGTATTTGTGTTTGCTGAGCTGGCATATAGGATTGAGCCAGCATAAATATTTTTTCATTATCATGGTTTACTACTATATCAACAACAATAACTGCATGACCTGGACTTCCTCCGATTATGAAAATATCTCCTATTTCCATATCATCTATATCAACGCTTTGAAGCTCTTTTTCTAAGGATAAGGTTCCTGAATAGGCAAATACCATATCCATAAATTTTCTAAAATCTTCATATGTATTAGATGGCTCAGTTGCTTTGTAATAGCTTACATTATTTCCTTCTACCTTGATTCTATAGCCCTCCATCCATTTTTTATACTCAGCTTTAAAGCCTGATACGAAGTTAAAGTTTATTTTTTCATAAGCTTCAATTGAATACAAGTACTCTCCACGTAAAAGCATAATAGCATCAGCACATTGATGAAGATCTCTACTTCCAATCTCAACGTCAATTACACTATCATAAACTCCTGTTGAAGACTTTTCTCTGCCGTTATAATACAAGACTTTTTCTCCATAGGGTTTTAAATTTTGATTTCTCAAGAATTCTCCAAAGCTGCCTTTCTCTACTTCTACTCTTTTATAACCTTCTATGGGTAAATACCTTGATTCTATAGTGCTTTCTTGAGGAATTATGTAATTAGAACTTTTAGCTACTATAATCTCTTGTGGTGTATTTATAGACTCTGATAGGTCTATATTGTTTTTAACTTCTTTACAGCTAGTTAGAAACAATAGGGTAATGATTAGTAGAGAAATACAGATTATCCTTTTTACGAAATCACTCCTGGGCATAAGCTAAATACGACCTCCTTAGTCCTCAAATATTTTAATTGCCATTGTTCTATTAAGTATCTAATGCTTGTTGAAGTTCACTTACCTATCTATAGCATCCCAAACATTCTCATTCCAATCAACATAATAGCTGCATCAGCTAATATATGGACTATCCATGAATTAATAAAATTCTTGGATTTTGTATCTATATAATTGAAAGTAAATCCTACTGAAACAAGCCCAAATATGGATAGTATTACCAGCCATATGTTAAACCAATTCCTAAAAATGCCTATGTGATATAGAGCAAATAAAGCTGATGAGAATATATAAGCTAATTTTTTAAAGCCAAGCTCATATAAATTCAAAAATATAAATCCTCTAAAAAAGAACTCCTCTAAGAATGAATTAACAAAGGTTATATATAAAGCCACCATAAGAAAATTACTTGGACTCACCTTAGATTTAGTCTGCAGTTCATTAGCAATATTGTTTAAATCTATGACTTCCTTCAAAATAAAATATACAGCTATAATGACTGTAAAACAAAATATACCCAAGCCTGTTCCTATATATAAATCCTTTTTATTAATCTTGATTCTATTTGATAAATAGGATTTTCTTATTAAACGTATGTATATATATGGTAGGATGGTGAAAAAAAGTATTTTACATAAAGTCTTAATAAAATAACTCATTACAAATACTTGCTCAATAAAATAAAGCATAATACAGGCTACAATAGATGAAATAATTATATAATTTTTACTTTTATTCTTCATAGTTCACCTTCTTTTTTAAATTCAAACACCATACAATTGACACTCTATTAATATTATCAATTTTTCATTTGCTCTTCAATAACCTACCATTATTAAATATAAAAAGGCTCCTAGCTAATATTTAGCAGGGAGCTTAGGGTTATGCTGCTTTTGCAGCTTTTTCTTTATTAGCTAATAATTTAGGAACTTTACCTATAAACAGCCATCTCCAATTAAATAATGCAAAGAAGTAGCATAAGCACATAGTTAATGTCCAGCCTAATCCAATGATTATTATTGCAGAGCTTAATCTGCCATATCCTATATGGTTAGGGAAATTAGACATTAGACTGATTTTAACAAATTCTAACACCATCGGATGAGCAAAGTATACACCTAGTGAATATGTTCCAAAGGATTTTATTAACTTCACTAAAGAATTATCTTTATCTTTTATTTTTCTTGTGAGACATATTAGAACTACAAATGTCATAACTCCATACAGCATATTCATTGGCCTTATAGAGCCATATCTTTCAAAATAATCCCTTCCTTGATTTATGTAAATATCGAGATAAACTTCTCCTAAGAATAGTACTAGAGATATAAAATAAGCAAATATTACTGGCTTTATTTTCTTTTCTATAAATTCCACAAACTTTTCATAATGATACGCAATAATTCCACCTGTTATAAAATAGAAGAACCATCCCAAAAACGATTTCCAATAGTATGTATTTATAAAGTTAATTATACCTATATTAGTAGGTTTTCTAAAGTAAAATTCATATATTAGTATTAAAGCTTGTAAAATAGCTAAATATGTAAGTACCTTAAATGGCTTATTAATCATACTTTTCGATAAATATTTGATTAGCAAAGGAAAAAGAATATAAAACTGAACTATAAGAAAGATAAAATATAAATGTGAAAATGCATTTCCCAATAGTATGTTTTTAACAAGCTCTAAGGGTCTTTCATAGGCTATAGAAGCATTGTACACATATTTAGAAAATAGCAAATATCCTATTGACCATAATAGATATGGTATTATTAAAAATGTAGCTTTCTTTTTATAAAATCTGGTTGGATTAAACTCTTCTGGAGTCCTATAGTTGTAAAAAAGCACAAATCCAGAAACCATCATAAATACAGGTGTTCCAAATCTAAAAAACTGATTTAAAAACATCCCTATATGCATAGCATTACTATTAAATTCTGAAAATAAGGCAAAACCACCAGTAGCATGTATTGTGAATATACCAAAGGCAGCTATAGCTCTAACATAATAAAGCTCTAATACCTGCGGTCTTTTATTCAAGATCATCACATCCTTAACTTTTATGCTAATATTTTCTAATTCTAATATTATATTGCCTTTCTTATTAAGTCAAATTATTTGTGAGCTTTACTACATATGTAATTTTTAATAAAAGCAAAGGAGATATCTCTATAGAAGCAAGTTCTATTTTGAGACATCTCCTCAATTTTATTTTTCTCTAATGATATTATCGTATTTAACCATGCCTAAAGGTGATAATCTAATATTAATAACCCCATCTAAAGTGCAGATACCATTTTGGGGATGATATAAAGGAATACACGGAGCGTCCTCGGATATTATCCTTTGAATTTCCTTATATAACTCCATTCTTTTAATAGGGTTCACTGCATATTTTGCCATTTCAAGTAATTTCATTAGCTCTTGATTTTCATAACCACTAAAATTAGAAACACTATTTGGTGAAAATAAAGGCTCTATAAAGGATGATGGCTCTATGGAATCTGCAACCCAACCATACATAAATATATCATAACCCTTCTGAAGCTTAGATGACTGTGAATACTCCTGATTAGATACCTTAGTGTATTTACATGTAATTCCAACCTCTTTTAAATCCTCTTCAATAAACTTTAAGACAGGATTAATATTTTCTCCGCAAAGAATATTCAAAGGGTGATTTAGATTTACTTTCTCTCTTCTAAGAATTTCTTTTGCCTTTTCAGGATTGTAATCATAACCCTTAATATGATCATTAGGTACTAATCCATCTGGTATCATGCATTTTGCTTCAGAAGCAAGCCCACCTAGCATTTCGTTTATTATTCTTTTCTTATTTATAGCATGATTAATTCCTTGTCTAACATTTTTTCTAGTATAAGGTGAGTCAATATTCTTGGTTTTAAATCCTATATAGAATGTAGCTAATAGATCAGTTGCTTTGAAGTTTTTGTAATAGTTAGTAGCTTTAATACTTTCTAGATCCCGTTTATTCTTGATAATATAGAAATCATATTTACCATTGATGAAACTATCAAGTGCATTTTCATCACCACTTTTTACCTCTATAACATCACAATATGGTCTTCCACCTATATAATTTTCAAATGCCTCTAGTCTATATACATTGTCTTTTAAATCTACTAGTTTGTAAGCTCCACAGCCTACTAAATTACCTTTTTTCAACTCTTCTGAATCCATTACTGCACAACAATATTGAGATATGGATAGTAAAAAACCATTAAAAGGTATGGATAGCTTAATTGATAATCGAAATTCATTTAATACCTTGATACCAATTACTTCATTAACCTTTCCTTCCATAAAATCTTTAGCACCTTCTATATAGTCTATAAACCAGGTGTTAGGAGATTCCAGCTGTGGTGAAAGCATTCTTTCTAAGGAATACTTCACATCCTTTGCAGTTACCTTTTTACCATTATGAAATGTTGCATCGTTTCTAAGATTAAATACCCAAGTTAAATTATCATCTTCTACATACCAGTTCTTTGCTAAAAACGGTAGTACATCTCCTGTCTCGCTAGTAGCCAGTAATCCAGCATGAATATTACTTAGGAATCTAATACTTTCCATAGCATTTCCTACTGCTGGATCCGTAGTGGCTAAAGGCTCTGCAAGATTGCATCTTATAGTGATTAATTCCTTTTCTGTATGGCTTGTTTCATTAATTAGTTCTTTTGTCATATCATTAAGCAAACTAGAAACTTGTCCAAGAGCAGATATTGCAGCCTTGGTAAACTGAGTGTTCATTAAAGCATTTTCTACCATAGACATAGACTTCTCAGAAATTTTCGACATTTCATCTGTAGAAAACACTATAGCTTCAAGGCTATTTGTCTGAGCAGATATTGCATTATTTATTTCGTTAATAGTTTCAATCAATGTCTGTATAGCAGATTCAATTTTCCTAAATGAAGAATTAGATTTCTCTGCAATATTTGAACCTTCATTTATCTTCTCATTACTTTTTTCAATAGCATTAATTGTTTTATTTACATTGGTATTAATATTCTTAATTATTTCGGATATTTCATTTGCTGATTTTGCACTTCTATTGGCTAGTTCTTTAACTTCATTTGCAACAACAGCGAAACCTCTACCAGCTTCTCCTGCTCTAGCTGCTTCTATTGAAGCATTTAAGGATAATAAATTTGTCTGGCTTGCTATATCTTTAATGATATTTAGTATATTATCTATTTGCGCAGTACTAACTTTAAGCCCATTTATTTCTGTCATTACAAATGAAATTGATTCATTTATTCCATTCATAGCTTGAATTGTATTATTTACAGCATTACTACCTTCTTCTACTACCCCTAAAGTATCTTGAGCCGTTTGGTATGACATACTTGAGCTAGCACTTAGTTGCTGTGCCATTGCTGAATAATTGTTGATTTCAGATACTACCTCTAGAATTGACTTTGTTTGCTCCTCCACTCTCTTTGATATCCCCTCAATAATTCTTACTAGATTTTCTACTTGATTATTTGAATCTTCTATTCTTACATTCAGTTTGTTTAAAAGAATTTTTTCATTATGTTTGATTAAATTAAATCTAGATTTTATTTTCTGATCTTCATTTGCAGTTTGCTGGGTTATAATTTCTGTTTTATTTTTCTTAAACCCACCTTTCCATACACCAATCAAGTCCATCCCCCCAAATCTAGTAATCTTGCAAATAATCCAAGATTTAACTATTTATTTTAGTTTATACCAAATATTACATAAATGCAAGAATTTCGACATACTATGTTAGACAAAAATTAATAAAACCCTCCTTAAATGGAGGGTTTAGATATATTTTATCGAAATTACCTTATTTTTATCTACATAGAATTCATCACTTAGGCCATCTACTATAACAAGACCTCTTCCACAGCACTTAAGTTCTAAGGGGTCATAGTCATCTCTATCAAATATGAATCCACAGCCTTCATCAATTACCTCAATTTTAATACGCTTATCATGTATCTCTAAAAGTAACTTAATGAATTTATTAGCATCGCAATTATTCCCATGCAATGCGCTGTTTACTACAAGTTCATTTAATATAAGCCTAATATCAAATAATAGGGACTCGTCCTTAATTATTTTGCAAAGCTCTTTTAATATATCTTCCATTGTTATTTTTATATTATATAAATCACTTTTTATTGTCTGCTTTAATCTAAAATTCAACTGAATCCCTTCATTCTATATATGATAAACTGCTATGTTATTATGAATTTACCCAAAAAAATATAGCTTAATCAGAATAAAATACAAGTTATGAATTTAAGTTAGTTTTTTACAATTTTTATTATACCACATTTTTATTTTTTTAAAAGTTATAAAAAGCAAGTATAAATTATTGCTAAAATAATATATAATATATAGAGCAAACTTGTTTTAGATACTGCTTTTTGGGGTATCATCTTATTGTACATAAAACATAAATGAAAGGGGATTATTATGGACAAATACGTATGTATACCATGTGGGTATGTTTATGATCCAGCTGAAGGAGATCCAGATAGTGGAATAGCTCCAGGAACACCTTTTGAAGAATTACCAGATGATTGGGTATGTCCAGTATGTGGTGCTTCAAAAGATGATTTTGAAAAAGAAGAATAGTTGTAACCTTAAGCCCCTATAAATTGGGGGCTTATCATTTTTTGATAACCTTTCTGAAAACAGAAATCAATTTAGTACCTTGTATAATAATTATTATCAATAATATGAAAAAGTGAGTCTGGTCATCAGTCAGGCTTATTTTTATTTTTTGAGAAAATCATCCATAAAAAGACAATCTAAGCATTAAAAAAAAGTTGAAATATGAAAACATGTAGTATAACATATTCTATGTGATTAGGAGGAATTTTATGAATACACAAATCAATGCTGCAATTGATAAGCTAAATAATATTTCTAAGGAATTAAATGATATATTTGTTGAAAGAGAAAAGATTATAGAAAACAGCATTAAAGCGCTAATAACAGGACAGGCTGTTTTGTTAATTGGTCCTCCTGGAACTGCTAAAAGTGCCTTAACTAACGCTTTATGCAGCAGAATTGAAAACGGTAGATATTTTTCTTGGCTATTAAATAGAACATCTGACCCAGCAGAGATATTGGGTCCATTCAGCATAAAGGAAATGGAAAATGATAAATTTTTGAGAGTAACTAAAGGTAAGCTGCCAGAAGCAGAAATAGCCTTTTTAGATGAAGTCTTTAAATGTAATGAACCAACTTTAAACATATTGCTTCCTATAATAAATGAAAAGCTATTCTACAATGATGGACAGCCATTTGATGTTCCTTTAATAACATTATTCGCTGCTTCTAACGAATTCCCAGAAGAGGATTCACTAATGGCTCTGTATGATAGAATGATGTTTAGAATGTATGTAGATTATATAGGTGACATTCAAAACAAAATGAAAATGTTCAAAGGCTTTTTGAATAAAGAGAGTAAGCAGGATAGCTATACGACTATATCCTTAAATGAATTAAACCTATTAAGAGAATCTCTACAAGAGGTTAAAATATCTGATTTTATCCTAAAGGAATACATTTCATTAATAAACTTACTTTTCCAAAATGGAATTGTAATATCTGATAGAAGGCAAAATGAATGTCTAAGCGTACTAAGAGCAACTGCATTATTAGGTAAAAGATATGAAGTTGTATTAACTGACCTTAAAGCTCTTAGAGATGTTCTTTGGAGTAATTTAGATGATATTGAAAAAATAGACGAAATATTAAAAGAAAAAATAGTTTCTCCTTATGAAAAAGAATACAACAGCATAAAAAAACAATATAAAGAATTAGTCTCATCTGCAAGTAGCATAAATGATACAAGAATACTCATTGAGATAAAAAATTCCCTAGAATATCTTTATGAAAAAGCTAATAGGCTACTAAAACAACCTGAACTAATAGAAGAGGATATTAAGAATAAATTGTTTATGCTGGAAAAAGATATTAAAGCTCATATAGATACATTATCTAAGCAATTTGATGATGATGACATCCTAATGTTTGGTGCATAGAAGTTTTTTTCCCGAGAAGGAGTGTAGCTATGGATACTTTATCCTGTAATACTGTAGAGTTTTTTGAGTTAGACTTAGATATTTATAATAATATTTTTAAAAATTCTCCTAGAATTATTGAAAATATGGAGAGCTTTAAAAAGACAATAAGTACATTTGAAAAGCTAAGTGAAGATATGTACTTGTCTTTATTTAAAAAGAATATTGTGTTTAAAGCTATGGAAAACATAAGTCCTGAATATTGGTTTAACTCTGTTATAATAAAAAAACTATTTGAAATAGATGAATTCGAAGATTTAAAGCAAAGCTGTTCCTTAAATTTTTTTAAATCTATATTAGCAACAGATTTATTGGGGCAAGAGCTTATAAAAAGCTTCAAGGAACTTGCTATGAATAGTAAAGCCTTTAGTGCTAAGTTAAATAATCAGGTCAAATATATTGAGGAATATAGAAGAGATAAAGATTCTAAAGAAAAAGATACAATATCCTTAGGAGCTATAAAAAATAAAATATTAAATAATATTAATGATATAGATAAATATATTTCAGATCATAATTTGGTTTATACCAGTGTTTCTGAAGCTCTGAAGCAATTTTTAGCCACATTTAAAACTATAGCTACTTGGGGTTTTGATGATAACAGGCTGACTCCTACCTCTTATGAAGAAAAAATTGAAGTTAGTGCAAAATTAAGAACCTTAAGAAAAGTAAAAGATATATCTGAAATGGCTGGTAGGTTTAAAGAATCTGCCAGTGAGCTTCAAAGAAAAAAAGTAAAGGAAGAAGGACTAGAGGTTTGTGGAGTTGAGTTGGGAAACGAAATACACAAAATCCTGCCTTCTGAAAAACTATTTTTAGCTAGAGAAAGTACTAAAAAAAGCTTCTATAAAAAACTAACTCAAAAAGAATTGCTATCTTATAAATATAAAAATAACAGAGCTAAATCCAAAGGTCCTATTATCTGCTGTATAGATACCTCTGGCTCTATGGAAGGAGAGCTTGAGGTTTGGTCAAAATCAGTTGCCATTTCTCTATTAGATATAGCTATTAAGCAAAAAAGAGAATTTGTTGCAATTATGTTTTCTAATAAGGTTTATAAGGTTCTTGAGTTCACTAAGCATAGGATAGAACCAAATAAGCTCTATGAGCTAGCAACATTTTTTTATGGTAGTGGAACTAATTTTATAGAACCACTTGAAAAATCTATAGAGCTCATAAGTAGTGCTAGATACAAATATGCTGATATTGTTTTTATTACCGATGGGAAAGCCTATATTGAGCCAGAATTTGTTGAGGAATTTTTGTTTATAAAGGAAAAAAAGGAATTTAGAATGATAACTGTAAATGTTTCTGATGAAATTGAAGAAGGATTAAATCAAATAAACGATACCCAAATACTATTAAGTGCTTTAACTGAAGAAGAGATTGAGGAAGCTAATAATACATTGTTTGCTATTTAGACATAATTTAACCGTGGGAAAATATTGACCCACGGTTAAATTTTACTTTCCTAATTATTATTTCTTCATGTCTTGTTACTTCATTTTCTATTCGATCCAACTTACTGTTTAATTGAATATGGCCATCAAATGAGGCTTGTAGCTTTTTACCATGATCATCTTCAATATGGAGAACTGTTTTTTCTACTCTATCTAACCTACCCTCTACCTTGTCAAGTCTTCCCTTAACTTCTCTAAAGCCTTCTTGCATTTCACCGTACATTTTAGACATCAATTCAAATAATTGTTCATTTTCGCTCACAGTTTTCTGCTTTTATGCTACCACTTTTTCCCAAGTACATGAATACATAATCAATATAAGATACTTTTTTCAGTCTAATATGCCGTTTTAATGACTTTTATCATAAAGAACTTAGTAATCCAATAAATACATAAAAAGCCTAAGGAAACTACTCTTCCTTAGGCTCTATACTATCTAATTCAATATTTTCTTTATGCATTTACAAAATACTCTTTATAGTTCTCTATGTGTTTTCTAAAATTAATTTTTTGGATGCCTTAATAGTGCGATGATACTCATTGTCTATTATTTTGTTATTTAAGTATATAACCTGCACCTACGTTATTCATAGCTTCATAGAAATTTGGGAAAGATACTTTAACGCATTCTACATCATTAACTATAGTTTCACCTTCTGCGATTAATCCTGCAACAGATAATGCCATTGCATTTCTATGGTCATGATAGCTTTCCACTGTTGCTCCTTGTAAAGGTTTGCCTCCATAAATTGTCATAGAATCCATATCGTCTTCAATCTCAACGCCCATTTTAGTAAGTGCTTCTTTCATTACTGCTACACGGTCTGTTTCTTTTGCTCGTGCAATTCCTACTCCTTCAAATCTTGTAACTCCCTTTGCATAGGCAGCTACAACTGATAGCATAGGAAGAGAGTCTGGCATATTAGATAAATTAACTCTTTTCCCTTTAAGCTCTTTTCCACCTCTCACAGTAATACTATTATCATTTTTATTGATTGTAATGTCTGCACCCATTTCAATTAAAATATCAACTATCTTTGCATCTCCTTGTTTATCTTCTAAGCTAAGGTCTTTAATAGTTAATTCTGAATCAGTTAAAACTCCTGCACATAAAGGAAATGCTACTCCTGACCAATCACTTGGTATTGTAAGATCAAATGGTTTGTACTTTTGTGGTCCTTTTACTTCAAAATATTTATAGTTTTCTTTATCATATTCTAGGCTAATACCTGTTTTCTCCATCCAGTCAATAGTCAAATCAATATATGGTGTTTCTTTAGGAGCTTCAACTTCTATCCTAACACCTCCATTAACCATTGGTGCTACCATTAATATAGAAGATACAAATTGAGATAACCTTCCATCAAGTTTTGTAGTTCCTCCCTTAATAGGTCCTTTAATAACTGCTGGAGAAGCATCGATTTCACTTCTTGTTGTAAAAGCCGTTGCTCCTAACATTTCTAAAGCCTCTAGTAGCTTCCGTATTGGTCTTTTTCTTATTTGTGCATCGCCTGAAAGCACACTCCATTCAGGTATTAAAGATGCTAAAGCTGTCATAAAATATAAAGCTGTACCAGAATTATCAATATCTACAATGTCATTTGGGACTTTAAGATTGGAACCTACTCCTTCAACAATCCATCTATTCTCTTCAATAGTATATTTAGAACCAAATAATTCAGCTGCTTTTAATGCTGCAATTCCATCTGCACTTGGAAGTGGGTTTTTGATAATTGATTTTCCTTCTGCAAGAGTTGCAATAGTTACCGCTCTTATAGTATGACTTTTAGAACCTGGAACTGATATAGAACCAGAAAGATTTTTCTTTGAAACATATGCTTTCATTAAATAACCTCCTGTTAGAATATTTATAGTTTTATACTAGTCTAAATATATGAATTTCCCTATGCAAGCTTTTCTTTCTTAAAAATTGATTTTTTAATTTTCTCAATTGAAATAAAGTTAGATAGAATAGAAAATACAACTGCTATAGTCAATACAATAGTAATTGGCTTGAAGAACAAATCTCCAACAATATTTTGAGACGAGCTAAGAAGTGACATTGCTCTTCTAAAATTAGAGTCCATTATTCCTCCTAATACTAATCCTAAAACCATAGGTGCAACCGAATAATCTCTTTTTCTCATGATAACTCCAACTATTCCAAAGATTAGCATTAATAGTATATCAAAAGTATTTGTACTAGCTGCGTATGAGCCTATAATACATAAAACAGAGACTATAGGAAATAAATGTCTTTGCTTAATAGTAGCAACTTTAGCCAATAATGGCGCTACTGTTAATCCTAGCGCTAAAATCATTATGCATCCTATAAAGCCTCCTGCAAGTATGACACTAAACATTTCAGGAGTTTCACTAAATAACAAAGGTCCTGGTCTAAGTCCATGAACATAAAAAGCTGATAGTATAACTGCTGTTACAGCATCTCCTGGAACAGCCAGTGTCAACATAGGTATTAGTGCTCCTCCAATACATCCATTATTGGCTGCCTCACTAGCTACAATTCCTTCAACAGCCCCTTCTCCAAAAGGTACCTTAGGATTTTTAGTAGTCTTTTTAGCTTGATCGTATGCAAGAAGTGATGCTACAGGACCGCCTGCTCCAGGGAGAGCACCAATAAATACTCCAATCAATGATGAACGTATTCCTAATGCCCAATGACTTAATGTTTCTCTTAGAGGTATCTTTTCTTTAGATACAGATAATGCTTCTAACTGTACAGATTTCTTGCCAATTTGATATAGTATCTCTGAAAGTCCAAAAAGTCCAATTAATGCAGGAATTATAGAAATACCTCTTTGTAAATTTACATTACCAAAAGTAAACCTTCCAATTCCCATTATCGGGTCCATACCAATAGTACTAATAAAAACTCCTATAAAGGCACTTATCATACCTTTTGTAAAATTCTTTGAAGTTAAAGAACCTACAGTAGTTAGCCCAAAGAGCGCTAATAAGAAATAATCTATTGGTGAAAATGCTAAAGCCAGTTTAGCAACTTGCTTTGCACTAATTGCTAATACAATTAATCCAATCATAGTACCTAAAAATGAATAATAAGCTGTAGTTTTAAGAGCTAATAAAGCTCTTCCCTTTTTGGCCATAGGATATCCATCTAAGGTTGTAGCTACAGAGGAAGGTGCTCCAGGAATATTTATCAAAATAGCTGTAACTGCTCCTGAATAAACCCCAACTGTAAATACTCCCATTATAAGAGCCATGGCACTATTTACTTCCCATGTAAAAGTAACAGATACTAATAAAGCCGTAGCCATAGTTACAGAAAGTCCTGGCATAGCTCCCACAAAAAGCCCTGCTACTGAGCCTGCAACTACGAGCATAATAAAATTAAGATCTATAACTGATAATATATCTTTAATCAAACTATTCAGCTCCTTTTCTTTCTTCTAAACTTATGGCAGAAAGACATCTAATAAATTTCCGAATAAATATTGTATAAGTAATGGGGTAACAATAGACATTGATGCTAGCAACCACCATTTTCTTTCTCCTAAGATCCATAGAAAGAAGAACAAATATATAATAGTAGATGGAAGGAAATGAATCTTTGGAAGAATAATTAAATATATAAAAGATAGCAATATAATAAGTAAAAACTGTTTCCAATTATCCATATTATCAGCTTCTTTTTTAGTATTAGAAGCTTTTATACCCTTAATTATTAAAGATATTGAAAATAGTAATACTAATACAGTAATGATTATAGGAAACAAAGCAGGCGATAATGCCCATGATTGATTATTGTGCAAAACAAAGGATTCCTTTATAAAGAAAATGCTTACTAATGAAAGCAGTAACCCTTCTAGAACTTCATTGTTTTTTAGAATTGAATTTCTGTTAATAGTAATCCCTCCCTAAACAATATTTTAATAGATAATTATAGACTTTAAATAATACCACCTATACTATGTAATTTCATTAGATAAATAGTTTTCTCCCTCTTATCGAAGAAGAGGGAGTGTTGTAATTGTTTTAGATAAATAATTATTCTTCAAATCTTTTTATTCCAAAATCTTCAGGGTTATTTTGTGCTACACCTGCATCATATAATAGCCACGAAGTAATCGATGTGAATTTAGCCCAATAATCATCTATTTCTTCTACAGTTAAATGATCCAAAGTCGTATATGATTGAGATTCAACAAATTCTTTCCACTCTGGCTCCTGAAGAGCTTTTTCAGCAGCTTCTATTAAAACATTCTTAACTTCATCCGAAGTTCCTTTTTTAACTAATAAACTATTAGGGAAATATAAAGGTAAGTATGGATCTGCCTCAGGAAGTACATCTGTCATAGGTGGAACGTCTGGTAATGCATCTGACTTCTTATTGTCAAATAAAGCTAATGCCCTTAAATCTCCTACCTTTAAATAATCCTTTACTGTGCCATAGTTTCCAAAAGTAAAGTCTACTTCTCCACTTATTGTTGCAATCATTGATGGATTTCCACCACCATATGGTGTCATTGATACGTCTAATCCTAATTGTTTAAATAAAAGACCTTGAATATGACCACTTGCACCAGGACCTGAATAAGACATTTTTATTTTTCCAGGATTAGCTTTAATATCAGCTACTAACTCTTCAAAAGTATTGTATGGTGAATTTTTAGGAACTACAACTACCTTTAAATCTTGAATCAACATCTTTAATGCATCAAAATCACTAAATCCTAATTTACTAGTTCCCATTACTTGAAATACTGCAGGAGTTTCTGCTGAGAATAATACAGTATAACCATCATTAGGTTCTCCATGGGCAAATTCTGTACCTATAGCTCCAGAAGCGCCTTCCTTGTTAACTACAGTAATAGGTTGTCCTAAATTCTTCTCAAATAAAGGTGCAAAAACTCTTGCTACTCTGTCAGTAATTCCACCTGCTGACCAAGGAACAATTAATGTTATTTTTTTGCTTGGAAAATCAGTTTTACTTTCTGAGCTATCAGCTACTTTTTGATTTGAGTTTTCTGGAGTATTAGAATTTCCTCCTGTACTACATCCAACTAAACTTACTAAAATAATCAGTGTTACCATAAGTAAAGCAATAAATTTTTTCATAAGACAAATCTCCCTCCAATATTCTTTTTACTATGTGTTTAGCAAACGTTTTCTGCAATTTCAGTATAAAGTAGCAAACTAGATTTGTCAATAGCTTTTATAAAAATTCTCTTTTTAAATTGTTAGCACCTAATTTTTCAAGCTTTTGATGGTTTTGGAGAAAGTTGTTGTCAAACTAATAATTTTGTTATATACTTAATATTGCTGAAACTTAGCAAACGTTTGCTGAATCGATAATTAGTTTTCTCACATCATCAACTTAAAAATCATTAATTAATATGTCATGATAAAAGTCTTGAAAAAACACAGTCTTCATATATTCTATATTCAAAATATTGGTTAATGATTTATTATATACATATGAAAGGTGGTATGAAATGTCGGCTTTGAACAAACATAAACAGCAAATTGGTTTTATTGCTGGGATTTTGGTGGCAATAATTATATGGAATATAAACTTAAATGGCATTCCCCCTGAAGGGCAAAAGTGTCTAGCCTTAAGTTTAATGACTGTGATTTTTTGGGCAACGAAGGTAACTAATGCAGGTTATTCATCAATTTTGTTCTTAGTTAGTTTAGTTGTGCTCAAGGTTGCACCCTCTAATGATGTTTTCTCTCTTTGGACTACATCCACTATTTATTTAGTAATTGGGGCATATTTGATATCAGATGCTGTAAACAAATCGGGCCTCGGTGAAAGAATTGCTTATATGTTTATTTTGAAATATGTTAATTCTTTTAAAAGTATAATAATATCCTCCTTTGTGCTTCAGATTATTCTAGGTTTATTAATACCTCATCCATGGCCGAGAGCTTTTTTAGTACTTTCAGTTATGCATGTGATAATCAAAAGTGCGAATCTCGAAAAAAAAGATGCTGCAATTATTGGTTTTACAGTATTTGCTGCTTCAGTGCCTACAGCTATGATATTTTTAACAGCTGACAGTACAATAAATATAATTGCAGTTACTTTTTCTGGACAAGATTTAGGTTGGCTTGGCTGGCTTTATCAAATGGGAGTTCCTGCATTAGCAGCTAGCATTTTTACTTGTATACTTATACTTATATTATTTAAACCAAGTAAAAAGTTTAGTATAGATAAAACAGTAATTCAAAATAAGCTTTCTGCATTAGGTAATATAACATCTTTAGAGAAAAGAACAATTTTTTGGGTAGTTGTTGCAATAGCTTTTTGGATGACTGACTCATGGCACGGAATTGATTTAGGTTGGATTACTATTATTATATCAATAATGATGAGCATGCCAGTTATAGGTAATGTTATTACAGCAGAGTCATGGAAGACTGTTCCAATAGATACACTTTTGTTCTTAACAGCTGCCTTGGCTATAGGCAAAGTTGGTGGTGTTACTGGTATGAATAGCTGGATTGCTTCGGTTATTTTACCTTCCCAAATGCCATCTAATATCTTTGTTTTAGCCTTGTTAATTGTAACAGTATCTATAGCTCTTCATATGGTTTTAGGAAGTGTTATGGCAGTAATGGGTATTGCAATTCCAGCTTTTTTAGATTATTTTGCTTCATCATCATTAAATCCTCTAGTTCCTGTGTTACTAGTATATACTTCAGTAGCATTTCATTACATTTTGCCATATCAGCATATGACTATGCTTGTAGGATTAGGTGAAGATTTTGGTATGTATGATGATACCCATGTTATTAAAATGGGTATTCCTCTAACTGCTGTTGTTTATATTACAGTTCTTTTAGTTCAAATACCTTGGTGGCATATTACTGGTTTATTATAATTGAAGCTTATTTTATTTCACTAACAATTCTGACTCAGGATTGCTTTTAAGCCAAAAAATTTACATAAAAGCAAATATATGCTATAATTACTTAGATATATAATTGTTTTTTTATAGGAGTATGAGTATGGAAAAAATTATTACTATTAAAGATGTAGCTGAATGCGCTAATGTTTCTATATCAACTGTTTCTAGAGTGTTGAATGGTAAAACCAGCGTTAAGCCCGAACTTAAGAAAGCAGTTTGGAAGGCTGTAGAACAATTAAATTATAAGCCTAATGCTGCTGCTCGTTTTATGAAAGGTCAAAAAACAGGAACAATCGGATTGCTTGTTCCTGACATAGCAAATCCTTTTTATAGTGGTATACTGGCAGGAGCAATAACTCGTGCTCAAGATAGTTATCATACATTAATGGTTTCTTCTTCAAATGGAAGCTTGGATCAAGAAAAAAAGTCGCTAGAGCATTTATCACGCTCTGTATTAGATGGCTTAATCTATTGTCCTGTAGCAAGAAATGAAGCATTTACAGAGATTGAATACTTTAAAAACATTCCTGTTGTCATTGCTTTCCGTAGAAATATAATTTCAAATAGACCTCACGTGTATGCTGATAATATAAAGGGCGGTTATATTGCTACAAAATATATGCTGAGACTAAAACGAAAGCGTATTTGCTTTTTAGCAGGATTTTGGAATCCTCCATGTGATTCAAGCAATATATTGAAAATGTCTTCATCCCCAGAATCAGGATTTTATACAACTCTGGATAGATTTAAAGGTTATATTCAAGCTTTAGAAGAAGAAGGTATACCCTTTGATCCTTCATTAGTTTTTATATGCAAGTATGATCACATATCAGGGTACAACGCTGCTAAAAAAGTTATAGCAGATTCAATTGATATAGATGGATTACTTGCACCAAATGATTTAGTTGCTTCAGGTGTTATAAAACTACTGTCAGAACAAGGGATATCTGTTCCTCATGATATTTCAGTTATTGGTTATGACGATGGGTTAATCGCACCTATTATTACTCCTTCTTTGACTTCTGTAAAGCAAAGTTCAGAAGAAATAGGAGTAAAATCTGTTGACTTAATGCTTAATTTGCTAGATGGTAAGGAAGTCAATGATTATGTAGTGGATGTTAGTTTATCTATAAGAAATTCAACTTCTTTTTTAAAGAATCATAATGACTAGGTTGGCTGTATAAAACAAAACCGAGGGAAAATTACTCATCCTCGGTTTGTGTTTTATCTAAGCTAATCTTTTCTTCATGCATTTCCAACATACTCTCTATAGTCTCCCACACCTTTTCTAAATTTAATTTCTTAGATGCAGAAAAAGGTATGATTAGGCTAGTATTTTCAACCTCTAATTTTTTCTTAATAATGCTTACATATTTTTGCCATTGACCTTTTGATATTTTATCTGCCTTTGTGGCTATGATGTAGCCTTTGTAGCCGAAGGATTTTATCCAGTCGTACATCATTTTGTCATGCTCACCAGGCTCATGTCTTATGTCTAGCAGGAGCACTACTTCCTTAAGGCTTTGCCTGCTTGTAAGATATTTTTCTATCATATTTGCCCATTTTTGTCTCTCGGCTACAGATACTTTTGCATATCCGTATCCAGGCAGGTCAACTATTCTAAAGTCTCCATTTATATTATAGAAATTTATAGTTTGAGTTTTTCCTGGCTGTCCACTTGTTCTAGCAAAATTATTTCTATTTATTAGAGTATTTATTAGAGAAGATTTTCCTACATTTGATCTTCCTGCTAGTGCAATTTCTGTTATGCCTTCTTCTGGATACTGAGAGGGCTTTCCAGTTACTGCCTCTAATTCAGCTTTTCTAATTCTCATTATTATCATCCTCTTTAACTAAGGCATGGCTTAAGACTTCGTCCATAGTCTTCACAAATACAAACTCCATTTTTCTCCTTACCTTGTCTGGAATTTCTTCTAAATCTTTTTTGTTATCCATTGGGAGAAGAACCTTAGTTATACCTGCTCTATTAGCTGCTAATACTTTTTCTTTAACTCCACCAATAGGAAGAACTCTTCCCCTTAATGTAATTTCTCCTGTCATAGCTACATTTCTGTTTACTGGTATATTTGAAAGCGCAGATATAACCGCTGTAGCTATAGTAATACCTGCAGATGGTCCATCCTTTGGAATAGCACCTTCTGGCACGTGTATATGAATATCTTTTTCTTTATAGAAGTTTTCATCAATTTTAAGTTCAGCTGCCTTTGACCTTATATAGCTGATTCCAGCCATAGCTGATTCCTTCATCACATCTCCTAGCTGCCCTGTAAGCTGAAGCTTTCCAGTTCCAGGCATAGGTGTAACCTCTATAGATAAAGTTTCTCCACCTACTGTAGTCCAAGCTAACCCAGTAGCTATACCTACTTGGTTTTCTTCTTGAGCTTTCTCATGCCTGTATCTTGGAATCCCTAGGTATTTGTTTAAGTTCCCGCTATTAATTCTTACAGTATTTACACTATCTTCCACGATTTTCTTGGCAGCCTTTCTACATAGATTTGCAATATTTCTTTCAAGATTCCTTACTCCTGACTCCCTAGTATAATTGTTTATTATATCTCTTATAGTATTTTCAGATATATGAACATTTTCCTCTTTTAAACCATGCTCCTTCATTTGCTTAGGCAATAAATACCTAATAGCTATCTGAAGCTTTTCTTCCTCTGTATAACCTGAAATCCTAATGACCTCCATCCTATCAAGAAGTGGACCTGGTATAGATGCAGTTGTGTTTGCTGTAGTTATAAACATTACCTTTGAAAGATCAAAAGGAGCTTCAAGGAAATGATCTGTAAAAGTATTATTTTGCTCAGGATCTAATACTTCTAATAGAGCTGAAGCAGGATCTCCCCTAAAGTCACTATTCAGTTTATCTATCTCATCAAAAAGAAACACAGGATTTTTTGAACTGACCTTCTTAATAGATGATACTATTCTTCCAGGAATAGCACCTACATAAGTTCTTCTATGTCCTCTTATTTCCGCTTCGTCTCTCACCCCGCCTAAGGACATTCTAACAAATTTTCTATTAAGTGATTTTGCTATTGATTTAGCAATAGATGTCTTACCTACTCCAGGAGGTCCTACTAGGCATAGTATAGGTCCTTTAATTCCTTTTGCCAGCTTTCTAACTGCCAAATATTCTAGTATTCTTTCTTTTACATCATCAAGCCCATAATGGTCCGCGTCAAGTATTTCTCTTGATTTTTTAATATCAACCCTATCCTTAGTTTCTTTATCCCAAGGTAGTTCTACAATCCAGTCAAGATAAGTTCTGATAACACCTGTTTCAGCAGATGAAGGAGATAGCTTAAGGAGTCTATCAACTTCTTTAAGAGCCTTTTCTTTTACTTCTTCAGGCATTTTTATGTTTTCTATCTTTTCCCTGTAGTTATCTACTTCTTCTAAAAGTTCATCATCTTCTCCAAGTTCATATTGTATAGCTTTTAATTGTTCTCTTAAATAATATTCTTTTTGTACTTTATTTATCTGTTTCTTAACTCTTTGGCTTATTTTTTCTTCTAGCTTTAATATTTCTATTTCTTCACCTAATATGACTTGCAAGGTTTCCAGACGCTTGTAAGGATGAAAAGCTTCAAGAATTTTTTGCTTGTTTTCAAGTGTTAAAAACATATAGGATGCAATCACATCTGCTAATCTACCAGGTTCTTCTATTTTTGATACATTTACAAGTGCCTCCGCAGATACTCTATTTCCTATGCCTATGTAATCCTCAAATGAGTCAATTACCATTCTCATAAGAGCTTCTATCTTTTTATCTTTTATGATTTCCTCATTATAAATTAACTCTTCTATTGCTACTTCAAAATAAGGCTCTTCCATAATAATTTCAGTTACTTTAGCCCTGTTAATTCCTTCTACTAATACTCTTATATTGTCCCCTGGTAACTTCAATAATTGTTTTATTTTACATACTGTTCCAACATGATAAAAATCATCAGTACTAGGTACATCTATGTCAGCTTCTTTTTGAGCTGTTAAAAATATTAAGGAATCATTAACCATTGCTTCTTCTAAAGCATTTATTGACTTATCTCTTCCCACATCAAAATGGACAACCATATAAGGAAATATAGAAAGCCCTCTTAATGGTATCAGTGGTATATTTCTCTTTTCTACTTTATAGTTCTGCTTTTCCATGTTCTCAACTCCCTTTGACACTATGTTTATCTATAGGTATTTTTATGTAAATCTTAAATTATATTTTGTTGATTGAGTCTATTATAAATGTTACCCTAAACAATAGTATATAGTCAATATTTGTTTATATTATTCTAACCTTTATTCTAACATATATATTCTATATTTGATAAAAATATTGACAAAGGAATAATAATGTCTTTTTGAAAGAAGATATATAAAAAGGGTATGTATAATACAGGTAAAAAAAACAAAAAAATTAGCAGAAAAAGCCTAGTTCTTTTATTGGTTTTACCGCAATATTTGCTTGCATATTCGGATAATTTTATATATAATTATGTAGATTTTTATAAATATATAAAAGAAAGGTTGCTGATGATAGGGTTGAAAGAGAATAAATTAACGCTTTATGGTTTTAATAACCTGACTAAGACACTTAGTTTTAATATCTATGATGTCTGCTATGCAAAAACAGAAAGAGATAAGCAGGATTATATTGCTTATATCGATGAACAATATAACTCTGAACGTCTTACTAAAATTCTATGTGAAGTAACTGAAATAATAGGTGCTCATGTGCTAAATATTTCTAAGCAGGATTATGAACCTCAGGGAGCAAGTGTTACTATTCTCATTACTGAGGAGGCTATTCCAGTCCATGTAATTGATCCAAGCTGTAATAAGGGCAATTTAAATTGTGTCGCTTTGAGAGATAGCGTTGTGGGACACTTAGACAAAAGTCATGTGACTGTGCATACCTACCCAGAATTTCACCCTGATAATGATATAACAACATTTAGAGTTGATATTGATGTGTCTACCTGTGGTACTATTTCTCCTCTAAATGCTCTAAATCATCTTATAGCGAGCTTCGACTCTGATGTCATGACTATTGACTATAGGGTTAGGGGCTTTACAAGAGATGTTGAAGGAAATAAATATTACATGGATCATGAAATAAATTCTATACAGAATTTTATAGATAAAGATACTTTAAATCAATATGATGCAATTGACGTTAATGTTTATCAGTCAAATATTTTTCACACAAAAATGATGTTAAGTGAGATAAATTTAAGCAATTATCTATTTAACAAAGATGTTCGCGAGCTTTCTCCTAATGAGCGCCGCGAAATCAGAGATAAAATTTCTCGTGAAATGATTGAAATTTATTATGGAATGAATATCTATAGATAAATGGAGGGTGATGACTAAATGAATAAATTAAAACATGAATCTGCACCTATCCATGATGCTTTAATTGATTATAGAAACACAAGAATAGTCTCCTTTGACGTACCAGGTCACAAACAAGGAAAAGGCAATACTATGCTTAGAGACTTTCTCGGAGACAAGTGTCTTTCTGTTGATGTGAATTCAATGAAGCCTCTTGATAATCTTAATCATCCTACATCTGTTATAAAGGATGCAGAAGAATTAGCTGCAGATGCATTTAATTGTGATAGAGCATTTTTTATGGTAAATGGTACATCTTCTGCTGTACAAGCAATGATTATGAGTGCATGTAAAGAAGGAGAAAAAATAATTATGCCTAGAAATGTTCATCGAAGCGCAATTAATGCAGTTATTTTAAATGGCGCTATTCCCATATATGTTAGCCCAGGAATAAACAAAACTCTAGGTATTCCTTTAGGAATGTCTGTAAAAGATGTTGAAAAAGCAGTAGCTGAAAATCCTGATGCTAAAGCTATCTTTGTTAATAACCCTACCTATTATGGGGTTTGCTCAGATCTAAAAAGCATTATAGATATTGCACATAAGAATAATATGCTAATTCTTGCAGATGAGGCTCATGGGACACATTTTTATTTTGGAGAAAATCTCCCACCTGCTGCTATGCATTTAGGAGCAGACATGTCTGCTGTTAGTGTGCATAAAACAGGAGGTTCATTGACGCAAAGTTCTTTACTACTAGCCAATACAAAAAGAATAAATCCTGACTATGTAAGGACCATAATAAATATGACACAAACCACTAGTGGGTCTTATCTATTGTTGTCCTCACTTGATATTGCTCGTAAAAACCTTGCATTAAATGGCAAAGATATATTTGCAAGAGTATTGGAGCTTTCAGAATATGCTAGAAATGAAATAAACGCAGTCGGCGGATACTATGCTTTTTCAGAGGAAATTATAAATGGTGATAGTACTTATGATTTTGATAGAACTAAGCTTAGTGTCCACACTTTAAATATAGGTCTTGCAGGTATTGAGGTATATGATATACTACGTGATGACTATTCAATTCAATTAGAGTTTGGGGATTTGGCTAATTTCTTAGCAATTATTTCTGTAGGTGATACCTATTTTGCTATTGAAAGATTAGTATCCGCTCTTTCAGAAATAAAAAGAACTCACTCAAAAAGTAAAACTAATATGATTGATCATGAATATATATCACCTGTAATAAAAGTTTCTCCAAAAACAGCATTTTATGCTAAGAAAAAGAAAATTAAAATACGGGAAAGTGTTGGTAAAATTAGTGGAGAATCTATAATGTGCTATCCACCAGGAATACCTATCTTAGCTCCTGGAGAAATGATAACAAAGGAATCATTAGACTATATTTTATACTCAAAAGATATAGGATGCCTTGTAACAGGAATGGAAGATATGGAACTTGGTTATATAAATGTTTTAGATATATAGGGAGGTGTATTTAGTGGAATTATGGTATACAGAAGAACATACTGACACAGTAAGATTTTCAATAAAAATAAAAGAACAGCTATACAGTAAGGAAAGTCCTTTCCAACAAATAGATGTTTTTGACTCAGAAGAGTTTGGAAGATTTTTCACTCTTGATGGATTGATGATGGTAACTGAGAAGGACGAATTCATTTATCATGATATGATAGTTCACGTTCCTATGGCAGCAAAGCCGGACATTAAAAATGTCCTTGTTATAGGAGCAGGTGATGGCGGAACTGTTAGAGAATTAACTAGATATAGTTCAATTGAAAAAATAGATATGGTAGAAATTGATAAGTTAGTCGTTGATGTCTGCAAAGAGTTTCTTCCACAAACTGCAGCTAAATTCGATGATCCAAGAGTCACATTGTATTTTGAAGATGGACTTAAGTTCGTTCGTTCAAAAGAAAATGAATATGACCTTATTATTGTAGATTCAACAGATCCTATTGGTCCAGGTGAAGGTCTATTTACAAGAGAGTTCTATGGAAATTGTTATAAGGCACTAAATGATGAAGGAGTTTTAGTTAATCAACACGAAAGTCCATACTATAACGAATATGCAAACTCAATGAAAAGGGCTCACAAGAGAATAAGAGAACTTTTCCCTATTTGTAAGGTCTATCAAGCACATATTCCTACATATCCATCAGGTCACTGGCTTTTTGGTTTTGCATCAAAAAAAGTTGATCCTGTTAATGATTTAGATGCTAATAGATGGAATGCTTTAGGAATAAAAACTAAATATTATAACACAGAACTTCATAAAGGCTCTTTTGCATTACCAAATTACGTAAAGGAAATGATTGAAAATGACAATAAATAAGAACACTTTAAATTTTATAGGCTGTGATAAAACATATGAAGAGGCAGATATTGTGCTTTTCGGTGCACCTTATGATGGAACTACATCATATAGACCTGGAACTAGATTTGCTGCCAAAGCAATGAGATCAGACAGTATTTTAGGTTTTGAAACCTATAGTCCATATCAGGATAAAGATTTAAGTGAAATATCTGTATTTGACTATGGTGACTTGGTTCTTCCTTATGGAGGACCTGAGCAAATATTAGATATTATCTCCAATTTTACTAAAGATGTTTTAATAGATAATAAAATACCTGTAATGATTGGTGGAGAACATCTAGTAACTTTAGGAACTGTAAGAGCCATAGTAGAAAAATATCCTGAGCTACATGTTATTCACTTTGATGCTCATACAGATTTACGCCATGAATTTTTCGGAAAAGAACTATCTCATGCAACTGTAATGAGAAGAGTATGGGATCTTGTAGGAGACGGAAAGATATTTCAAATGGGTATTCGTTCTGGTGACAAAACAGAGTTTGAATGGGCTAAGGAACATCTTCATCAAAATAGATATAATTGTGATGATATTGATTATATTGTTGAGAAAACTAAAGGAAAACCAGTCTACGTTACTATTGACTTAGATGTATTGGATCCTTCTGTTTTCCCTGGTACAGGAACACCTGAACCTGGTGGAGTAGATTACTCTACACTACTAAATTGTATATTAAAAATGTCTGAGTTAAATATTGTAGGTGCAGATATTAATGAGCTATCTCCACACTATGATCCAAGTGGAGCTTCAACTGCTGTAGCTATAAAGACTTTAAGAGAGTTATTGTTAGTTATGCATAAGTAAAAACCCGCAAATTGCGGGTTTTTTTATGCTGTTTCTTCTTTATTAGATTTTTTAGTTTTCTTCTTTTTTCTCTTATCAGAAAGAACAAGGGTAGGTTCTTTCCTGTTTAATATTGTATCTTTTGTAATAACACATTTTTCAATATCTTCCCTAGAAGGTATATCATACATTATGTCCAACATTACTTCTTCCAGTATTCCTCTAAGGCCTCTTGCGCCAGATTTTCTCTCTATAGCCTTTTCAGCCACTACTTCTAAGGCTTCATCATCTATTTCCAGCTCTACACCATCCATACTAAATAACTCTTTATATTGTTTAACAAGAGCATTTTTAGGCTTAGTTAATATTTCTATTAGAGCCTCTTTATCTAGAAGATTTAGGGTAACCATAACTGGAAGTCTACCTACAAACTCTGGAATTAGGCCAAACTTAAGCAAATCCTCAGGTTGTAAGTGTTTTAATACCTCTCCTAAATCCTTTATATCTTTACTTTGTATATCGGCACCAAATCCCATGGATTTTTTACCTATTCTTCTTTGGATAATATTTTCTAGTCCATCAAATGCCCCACCTACTATAAATAAAATATTAGTAGTATCTATCTGGATAAACTCTTGGTGTGGGTGTTTTCTGCCACCTTGTGGAGGAACACTAGCTACTGTTCCTTCAAGAATTTTAAGTAAGGCCTGCTGAACTCCTTCACCACTTACATCTCTAGTTATAGATGGATTCTCTGACTTTCTAGCAATTTTATCTATCTCGTCAATATATACTATACCTTTTTCTGCTCTTTCTATATCATAATCAGCAGCTTGAATAAGCTTTAGCAATATATTTTCAACATCTTCTCCTACATATCCTGCTTCAGTAAGAGACGTAGCATCTGCAATAGCAAAAGGAACATTAAGTATCCTTGCTAATGTTTGTGCTAATAAGGTCTTCCCTGAACCAGTAGGTCCAATCATAACTATGTTACTTTTTTGTAGTTCTATATCATCAGATGCTGATTTCCTATTGATTCTCTTATAGTGATTATATACTGCAACAGCTAAAGCCCTTTTTGCTCTATCTTGTTTCACTACATACTCATCCAAAACCTTCTTTATATCTTCAGGTTTTGGTAGTTCCTTCATCTCAAGTTCAAAAGTATCTTCAAATTCCTCATCAATTATTTCCTGACATAACTCAATACATTCATCACAAATATATACATTAGGTCCTGCGACAAGTCTTCTTACCTGTTCTTGAGATTTACCACAAAATGAACACTTAAGCTGCTTTTCTTCATATTTTGGCATGGTTCACCTCTCCTAACAAACTTATTTCCTAAATGCTATCACTTCATCTATTATACCATATTCTTTGGCTTCTTCGGCAGACATAAAATTATCTCTGTCTGTATCTTTTGCAATTTTATCTAGAGGTTGCCCAGTCCTATCACTTAATATCTTGTTTATTTGATCTCTTGATTTTAATATTCTCTCAGCATGAATTTTAATGTCTTCAGCTTGACCTCTAGTACCACCTAAAGGCTGATGTATCATTATTTCAGCATTTGGAAGAGCGTATCTCTTCCCTTTAGCTCCTGCTGTAAGTAAAAATGCACCCATGCTTGCTGCCATACCAATGCATATAGTTGAAACATCTGGTTTAATATATTGCATTGTATCATATATAGCAAAGCCTGAGGTAATAGATCCTCCAGGACTGTTTATATATAACTGAATATCTTTGTCTGGATCCTCGGCTTCAAGAAACAAAAGTTGTGCTACTACAAGGCTGGCAGTAACGTCATTAATTTCATCGCTAATAAAAACGATTCTTTCCTTTAAAAGTCTTGAATAAATATCATATGATCTTTCCCCTCTGTTTGTTTGCTCAACAACCATTGGAACTAAAGCCATGTTATCTCCTCCCTGATTGACTTATTAAGACAATTTAGCTTCTTTTACTAAAAACTCAATTGTCTTTCTCTTAATTATACCCTTCTTAATATACTCTAAATCGTCGCCTTTTATGTTTCCCTTTAACTTTTCAACATCTTGATTATATTGTTTAGCAATATTTTCAAGCTCTTCATTTAATTCTTCTTCTGTAGAGTCTATTCCTTCTTTTTCAGATATAGCTTCTAATATTAAATCAACTTTTACTAATTTTTCAGCATTAGGTTTAAATTGGTTTCTTAAATCTTCAATTCCTGTACCAGTTAATTCTAAGTATTTTTCAAATTCTAATCCTTGGTATCTTAACCTATATGCAAAATCATTTATATCATCATCTACTTGTCTGTCAATCATAACCTCTGGAATATCCACTTCGCATGCATCTGCTATTTTTTCTACTACCTTGTTTTCATTTTCTGCTTTTGCTCTATCTTCTGCTTGTTTTTGAAGTCTGTTCTTTATATCATTTTTTAGCTCATCTAGTGTATCAAATTCGCTTACATCCTTTGCGAATTCATGGTCTAGAGCTGGTAATTCTTTTTCTTTGATTTCATGTATTACAACTTTGAAAATAGCATCTTTACCTGATAATTCCTCTGCATGATATTCTTCTGGGAATGTAACCTTTACTTCTACTTCTTCTTCTTTATTTTTTCCTATAAGCTGCTCTTCAAATCCAGGAATAAATCTGCCAGATCCAATTTCAAGAGGTTGGTTCTGTGCTGTTCCTCCCTCAAATTGCTCTTCTCCAACAAATCCTGAGTAGTCAATAGTTAAGATATCGCCTTGTTTTACTGGTCTATCTCCAGCATCTATAATTCTTGCGTTCCTCTCTTGCATTCTCTTTAATTCAGCTTCTAATTCCTCTTCTGTAACATTATACTCTGACTTTTCAACTTCTATACCCTTGTACTCGCCAAGTTTAACCTCAGGCTTTACAGTAACATCAGCTGTAAATACTACTGGTTTTCCTTTTTCAATTTCTTCAATATCAATAGATGGTCTATCTACAGGATCAAGTTTAAGTTCATCTATAGCTTTATCATATGCTTCAGGGAATACAATGTTTATTGCATCTTCATAAAAAACTCCTTCTCCATAATTCATTTCAATTATCTTTCTAGGAGCTTTTCCCTTTCTAAACCCTGGAATATTAAATCTTGACTTATTTTTTAAATAAGCTTGTTGAACTCCTTTTTCAAATGTTTCTGCGTCTACTTCAATTTTTAAAGTGACAATATTACCTTCTTTTTTTACAAATGTTGAACTCATTAATTTTCCTCCTTAAACCTTTATATTAGTCTCTTTGATTCACACGTATTTATATCATTGACAAATAATCGAAAGTAATTTTATAGGCTGATGTCTATGTATAGTGTGAATGTAAAAATTTAAAATAATACCTATATACCGCAAATAGTGTTAATGTCTTTTTATGTTACAATTAGCATAAAATCGTCAAATATATAATTAACCACTATATTATATCATAAATTCTTCCCATGTCCAATTATGCCATACATTTTTTAAAAAATATATAAAAAAACCAATGGAATATACCATTGGCTGTTGTGGTGCGGGAGAGAGGACTTGAACCCCCACGTCTATGACACTAGATCCTAAGTCTAGCGCGTCTGCCAGTTCCGCCACTCCCGCGTGTTTTGTTTTTCTTACCGACAAAATCTATTATACCACGTACAGTATTAAAGTCAATAATTTTTTTAAAATTTTTTATGGGAATTTATTACAACAATTCAGCAATATGCAATGGAATATGCAATGGAATATGCAATGGAATATGCAATGGAATATGCAATGGGGACGGTTCGAGACCACTGAAAAAGT